>NZ_QAIW01000285.1:3711-6122 GCF_003061285.1 Stenotrophomonas sp. HMWF003
CCACCTGGTCCGCCTGGTCGGGCTGTACCGCGACGGCGACACCCAGATCAACCATACGGAACAGAAGCGCTGGTTCCTCGCGCCCAGCTACAGCTGGCAGATCGCCGAGCGCACCCGCCTGACCCTGCTGGGCATGTACCAGAAGGACGACGGCGGCTCCACCTACCAGTTCCTGCCGGCCGCCGGCACGCTCAACCCCACCCGCTACGGCTACATGAAGAACAGCACCTTCATCGGCGAACCGGGCTGGAACACCTTCGACCGCACACTGTGGACGGCCGGCTGGCTGTTCGAACACGCGTTCAACGACCACCTCACCCTGACCCAGAGCGCACGCCGCACGCATGTGGATTCGCTGTACCGCGGCGTGGTCACCTTCGGCGCGCTCAACGCCGATGGCCGCACCCAGAACCGCCGCGGTGTGATGGGCACCGGCGACTCGGACGGCGACACCTTCGACACCCGCCTGCAGGCCCGCTTCGCCACCGGCGCGGTCGACCACACCGTGCTGCTGGGCTGGGACTGGCAGCGGGCCGACTGGGAAGGCGTGCGCAGCGCGATGAGCAGCCCGCGTCCGATCGACATCTTCAACCCGGTGTACTCGAACTACGTGCCCACGCTCAGCACCGAAACGCCCACCGCCGGCGTCAACCGCCAGAGCGGCGTGTACCTGCAGGACCAGCTGGCGCTGGGCAACTGGCGCCTGACGCTGGGCGGCCGCTACGACTGGACCAAGGACGACAGCAGCAGCGCCAACCGCAACATCAGCACCGGCATTTCCACACCCGGTGGGCGCAACGTGATCAAGAGCGAGGCGTTCACCGGCCGCGCCGGCGTGCTGTATGCGTTCGAGAACGGCCTGACCCCGTATGTGAGCTACGCCGAATCGTTCCAGCCCTCGACCAAGTCGCCGCTGGACAGCTTCACCCAGGCCGCCTTCGAGCCGGTCACCGGGTCGCAGTGGGAGGCCGGCCTGAAGTACCAGCCGGCCGGCGTGGATGGGCTGGTGACGCTGGCGGTGTATGACCTGCGCCAGCAGAACATGATCGTCGACGATCCGGTGGCCAGCCACCGCAACTGCGGCGCCACCGGCACCGCCACCTGCTCGATCCAGGGCGACGAAGGGCGCGTGCGCGGGATCGAACTGGAAGGCCGGATCACCCCGTTCGAGGGCTTCAGCCTGATCGGCGCGGCGTCGCGGATGGACGCGGAGATGACCCGTTCGGCACCCTACAAGGGCAAGGCGCTCGCGATGGTGCCCGACTACAGCGCCTCGTTCTGGGCCGACTACACCTTCCAGGGCGGCGCACTGCAGGGCCTGAGCCTGGCGGCCGGCGCGCGCTACAACGGGGTGAGCTATGGCGACAGTGCAAACCTGTACCGGATTCCGTCGTACACGCTGTTCGACGCCGCGATCCGCTACGACGTAGGCCAGATCGGCAGCACCACGGTGCGCCTGGCACTCAACGCCAGCAACCTGGCCGACAAGCGCTTCGTGTCCACCTGCACCGGGGTCTCGTCGTGCTACTACGGCAGCGGCCGCACGGTGACCGCGACCGCGACGCTGGGGTGGTAACGGGACGATGAAGCGCGGCGGGCAAAATCGCACCCGCGGTAGAGCCGACCGTTGGTCGGCTGCGGGGCATTGAACCCCCGGTAGAGCCGACCGTTGGTCGGCTGCTCTTGATGCGGGATTGCGTGGAGCCGGCCAGCGGCCGGCACTACCGTTGCGCGACCTTCGTGCCGACCATCGGTCGGCACCCACGCGTCATTGGATCTCGTGCCGACCAACGGTCGGCATCCACGCGTCATTGGCTTTCGTGCCGACCAACGGTCGGCACCTACGCGTCGGCCACCACCACCAGCGGCACGCCGCGCTGCGGGTGCTGCAGCACGATCACCGGTTGCTGGTACACGCGGCCCAGATGGGCTTCGGTGAGCACTTCCGCGGGCGTGCCATCGGCGGCCACCCGGCCCTGCTCCAGCAGCACGATGCGGTCGGCGTAGCCCGCCGCAAGATTCAGGTCGTGCAGCACCACGATCACGCAGGCGCCGGCATCGGCCAGCGCGCGCACGCTGCGCAAGGTGCGCTCCTGGTGGCGCAGGTCCAGCGCCGCGGTCGGCTCATCCAGCAGCAGCAAGGGGGTCTGCTGGGCCAGCACCCGGGCAAACGTGGTGCGCGCCGATTCACCCCCGGACAGCTGCTGCACCTCGCGCAGGCGCAGCGTTTGCAGTTCCGCCGCGGCAATGGCCGCTTCCACCTGCGCATCGTCGGCAGCCGGATCCGGCGGATGTGGCAACCGCCCCATCGCCACCACTTCCTCCACGCTGAAGGCGAACCGCACCCCGTGCTCCTGCGGCATCACCGCGCGCTCGCGCGCCAACGGCCCAGCCTTGTAATCGGCCAGTGG
>NZ_QAIW01000285.1:6144-7312 GCF_003061285.1 Stenotrophomonas sp. HMWF003
TTGCCCGCACCGTTGGGCCCGACCAGCGCCGTGACCGTGCCCGGCACGAAATCCAGCGCGATCCCATGCAGGATCTCGCGCTGCTGGCGACGCACGATTACCCCGCGCAGGCGCAACAGCGCGCTCATGGGCTGTCCTTGCGGCGCTGCTGCAGCACCAGCCACAGGAAGAACGGCGCGCCCAGCGCGGCCGAGAACAAGCCCAGCGGAATCTCCGCAGGCGGGTCCAGCGTGCGTGCGGCCGTATCGGCCACCACGATCAACAGCGCGCCCAGCACGCCCGACACCGGCAGCAGCCAGCGATGGCCCGGGCCCACCAGCATGCGCGCCACGTGCGGCACCACCAGACCCACGAACGCCACCGAACCGGCAAATGCCACGGCGGCCCCCACCAGCAGCGCACTGAAGGCCACCAGACGGCGCCGCGTGCGGGCCACGTCCAGGCCCAGATGCTGGGCCTGGCGTTCGCCCAGCGCCAGCATGTCCAGCGGCGTGGCCAGGCGCTGCAGCGCAAACGCGCCGATGGCGAACAACGGCACCACCGCTACCACGTCGCGCCAGCTGGCCCGCGCCAGCGACCCCATCTGCCAGAACACCAACGACTGCAGCTCGCTTTCGCTGGCGATGTAGGTCAGGAAACCGATCAGCGCCGAACAGAACGCCGCCATCGCAATGCCCACCAGCAGCAGCGTCGCATTGCCGCTGCCCTTGCCCGGTCGCGCCAGCAGGTAGGTCAGGCTGATCGCCACGGCGCCGCCGACGAACGCGGCCACCGGCACGATCCAGCCGGCCGCACCGGCCGCGCCCAGCACGATGGCCGCCACCGCGCCGAGGGCCGCGCCCTGGCTGACCCCCACGATGCCCGGGTCGGCCAATGGATTGCCGAACAGCCCCTGCAGACTGGCACCGGCCATTGCCAATGCGGCACCGACCATCGCCCCGAGCAGCGCGCGCGGAATGCGCAACTGCCAGACCACCGCCAGGTCACGGCTGCTCACCGCCTGCGGGTCTACCAGCCCCAGCTTCACCCCGAGCGCCTGCAGCACCTCCAGCGGTGGCAGCCGCAACGGCCCCACCGCGAACGAGGCGAGCACCGCCAGCAGCAGCACCACCGCCACCAGCAACAACATGCCGCGCCCGCGACGGCGGCGCCGATCGGCCGGACTCAT
>NZ_QAIW01000286.1:0-4832 GCF_003061285.1 Stenotrophomonas sp. HMWF003
GGCCTGCAGGCCAAGACCGCACGGGTAGAGCGCAACGGCGCCACCGTGGAGATCCCGCTGGAGCAGGTGACCACCGGCGATGTGGTGCTCGTGCGCCCGGGTGAAAAGGTTCCGGTCGATGGCCAGGTCGTCGAGGGCGCCTCGTATGTCGATGAGAGCATGATCACCGGCGAACCGGTGCCGGTGTCCAAGGGGGTGGGCGCCGAGGTCGTCGGCGGCACCCTCAACAAGACCGGCGCCTTCAGTTTCCGTGTCACCCAGGTGGGCGCCAATACGGTGCTGGCGCAGATCATCCGCCTGGTGGAAGAGGCGCAGGGGTCCAAGCTGCCGATCCAGGCGATGGTCGACAAGGTCACCATGTGGTTCGTGCCGGCGGTGATGGCCGCGGCCGTGCTGACCTTCCTGGTCTGGCTGGTGTTCGGCCCCTCGCCGGCGCTCACGTTTGCATTGGTCAATGCAGTGGCCGTGCTGATCATCGCCTGCCCGTGCGCGATGGGGCTGGCCACGCCCACCTCGATCATGGTGGGCACCGGCCGCGCGGCGGAGCTGGGGGTGCTGTTCCGCAAGGGCGAAGCACTGCAGGCACTGCGTGACGTCAGCGTGGTTGCACTGGACAAGACCGGCACGCTGACCAAGGGTCGCCCCGAACTGACCGACCTGGTGCCGGCCGACGGCTTTGCGTATGACGAAGTGCTGGCGCTCGTGGCGGCGGTGGAAACCCGTTCGGAACACCCGATCGCCGAAGCGATCGTCGCCGCTGCTGGACAGCGTGAGCTGACGTTGGCGCCTGTTGAGGGCTTCGAGGCGACACCGGGGTACGGTGTGACCGCGACGGTGTCCGGCCGAACGGTTGCAGTGGGTGCCGACCGTTTCATGACCCGGCTGGGTCTTGATGTCAGCACGTTCCTGCCGGCGGCGCAGCGGCTGGGTGAAGAGGGCAAGAGCCCGTTGTATGCGGCCATCGATGGCCGCCTGGCCGCGGTGATCGCGGTGGCCGACCCGATCAAGGACACCACCCCGGAGGCGATCCGCGCGCTGCACGCGCTGGGCCTGAAGGTGGCCATGATCACCGGCGACAACGCCGCCACCGCGGCAGCCATCGCGCGGCAGCTGGGCATCGATGAAGTGGCCGCTGAAGTCCTGCCTGACGGCAAGGTGGCCGCGCTCAAGAAGTTCCGCGCCAACGGCGCGCGGGTGGCCTTCGTCGGCGATGGCATCAACGATGCACCGGCGCTTGCCGAAGCGGATGTTGGCTTGGCCATCGGCACCGGTACCGACGTCGCCATCGAGGCGGCCGACGTGGTGCTGATGTCCGGCGATCTGCGCGGGGTGACCAACGCGATCGCGCTGAGCCAGGCCACCATCCGCAACATCAAGCAGAACCTGTTCTGGGCGTTCGCCTACAACGCCGTGCTGATTCCGGTGGCGGCCGGTGCGCTGTATCCCCTCAACGGCATGCTGCTGTCGCCGATCTTTGCCGCTGCGGCAATGGCGCTCTCCAGCATCTTCGTGCTGGGCAACGCACTGCGGCTCAAGCGCTTCCGCGCGCCGATGCGCATCGAGGCCACCGCATCGAGCCCGGTGAACGGCCATTGATGCCGGGCACGCGCAGTTGTCGCCCGGACGCCAGACCCGCCTGAAGGAGGCCGCCATGGTCATCACATCCAAACCGCCCGTCATTCTCTACACGACGCCCACATGCCCCGACTGCCATACGCTGAAGGCGTGGCTCGATCGTGAGGGGATCATCTTCGACGAGCGCGATCTGTCCATCCGCGAGGTCATGGAGGAGGCCAAGGCACGCACGGGCGTGCGCGTCGCGCCGATCACAGTGGTGGGTGATTCGGTCTTCTACGGCACGTTCCTGACCCAGAAGCCGCTGTTGACCGTGGCGCTCGGCCTGACCGGCACTGCCTGAACGATCATGACCCGATACGTCGAGATACGCCCGGAAGGACGCACCCTCCTTGTGCCGGAAGGTGCCACCATCCTGGAGGCGGTGCTGGCGGCAGGCGTCGCCTACCCACATGGCTGCCGCTCTGGCCGCTGCGGTTCCTGCCTGTCGCGCCTGATCACGGGCAAAGTGGTGCATCTGGAACATAGTCGCTTCGCCCTTACGGAAGCGCAGAAGGCGCAGGGCCTGTTTCTGGCGTGTCGCGCCCTCCCGGAGACCGATGTGGTCGCCGCCGCTGCAGGCGACGCGGATGCGGTTCACTCCACTGGAATGCAACGCCTGGCATATCAGGTGCAGGCAATCGACACCCTCACGCACGACATAAAACGTATCCGGCTTGCCGCCACGGGCCCCGAGCTGCTTGCCTTCGACGCAGGTCAGTACGCCCGGCTGACATTCCCCAACGCTGCGCCCCGTGACTACTCGATGGCAGGCCGTGCCGGCAACGGCGTGCTTGAGTTCCACGTCCGCCGCGTGCCGGATGGGACGGTGACCGAGTGGATACACGCAGCACTGAAGCCCGGGCATCCGGTGATGGTGGAGGGCCCGTTGGGGTCGTCCTACCTGCGTAGGCGTCATCCGGGCCCCATCCTCTGTATCGCAGGTGGCTCGGGCCTGGCGCCGATCCAGGCGATCGTGGAGGCGGCACTCGCCGAGGGCATGCGGCAGGCCATCCATGTCTACTTCGGTGCACGCCGCATCGCTGACATGTACCTGATCGAGCACTTCCAGCGGCTGGCGCGGATACACCCCAACCTGACGTTTACGCCGGTCCTCTCCCATGATCCTCGGCAAAGCCTCTGGCGCACCGGGTGGGTAACCGACGCCGTGGCCGCGGACCATCCGGTACTGGAAGGTTGGAAGGCCTACGTGGCCGGCCCGCCGGTGATGGTTGAATCCGCGTTGCGCGTCTGCAGGGCAGGTGGCTTACGGCCGGAAGACCTCCATGCGGATGTCTTTTTCACGCCCGACACGGCGTCGGTTGCCGGTTGAAACCGCACTTCCATACGGAGTGAGACGACCGAAGAAGGAACGCCTGGATGCTGATGTAAAAAAGGTGGCGCCTTCCCACATCGCCAAACGCCAGGCGAAACGGCAAGCACGACGTAAGGCGGCGCGACATCGCATTGACGTGATCCATACCGAGTCGCGGTTGTGGGGCCTGCATGTGCGCGTTGTCGCGTGCCTGTGGCGTCGAGAATGTGAACGCAACCCGAGGGACAGACCGATCTCCACGCCTGTTGATTGACATTGCCACGCTGTCAACGCCCAACGTGGTCAGCGCACCACTCAATCAGGAGATCAACATGCTTCAGTTCCACATTCCAAACATGACGTGCGGTTCCTGCGCCAGGCCGGTGAAAGACGCCTTGCTGAGCGTCGACCCCCTGGCGCAGATCGAAACCGACACCCCGGCGCGACAGGTGCGGGTAGAAACGGCGCTGGACGAAGCAGCCTTCCTCGCCGTACTGGCAGAGGCTGGATATCCCCACCAGCCGCTGGCAAGCCGGTAAGTCCCTACCTACGGAGAAACGTCCCATGTTCATGAAACAGCTTCTCACCTTTGGCGTGGCTGCGATCGGTACGGCGGCATTGCCAGCCTCGGCGACTGATGCAGCCTTGAAAGGTGCGTTTGCGCTTTCGGGAACGACCGAACGGGTCAGCGCCGAGCTTTCCATCGAGAAAACCGGCGCGCTCTCCCGCGAGTTGCTGATCACATTCGCCGACAAGACCACGGGCAAGCCCATCGTGCATTTTGACGAAGAGCTGACCCAGCCGCTGCACGTCCTGGCCACCGACAGCACCTTCTCCAGCTTCCTGCACGAACACCCGGGCAAGGCAGGGCCGGACGGTCGTTTCCGGGTCGCAATGCACTTCCCCAAGCCTGGCGTTTACCACGTCTTCGCGGACGCGGTACCCACCGGCCTGGGTCAACAGGTGGTTCGCTTCGACGTTTCCGTGGAGGCACCCGCCGGTGCGAAAGCCGTCGCGCCGCTCCCGGCGCCCAAGGAAGGGACCGATGGACCTTATACGGTCCAGTTGGAGCAGTCGGGTCTACAGGCCGGCAAGGAGAGCATGGTGCACCTGACGGTGCTGAAGAATGGAACGCCGGCGCAGGACCTGGGCCTCTACCTTGGCGTGCCGGCCCACGCGGTGTTCGTGGGCACCGATGACCTGGCGTATGTCCACGCGCATGCGATGTCAGCGGGTGCAGCCAACGCCGCGCACGGGTCCCACGGCTCGGCGCACGACCCGGCGGGCCCGGTCAGCGCACAGATGATGCTGCACGCAACGCCGCCTCACGCGGGTCGCTATGCGCTCTGGATCCAGTTCATGGCCGACGGTGACATCCGAACGGTGCCGTTCGTTGTCGATGTTGCGCCGGGCGCGTGAGCAACGGGCGTTAGCGTCGCCCTGGCCGTGGTTGGGGAATTCCTGGCCACGGCATGCCGGCGGGGAGACAATCGATGGCGGGCATATGCCTTCAGCAGGAGGGCGCATGAACGCCGTCATCTACCACAACCCCAATTGCGGCACCTCCCGCAACACACTGGCGATGCTCCGACACGTGGGCATCGAGCCGGAGGTCATCGAGTATCTCGTCCACCCACCGAGCCGCCCGCGCCTGGTCGAACTGATTGAAGCAGCTGGCCTGGGCGTTCGTGATGCGATCCGGCAGAAGGGCACGCCTTATGACGCGCTCGGGCTGGGCAACCCTGCGCTCGACGACGACGCGCTGCTGCATGCGATGCTGGCGCATCCGATCCTGATCAACCGGCCGTTCGTGCAAACGCCATTGGGAACCCGGCTGTGCCGCCCCTCGGAGGTCGTGCTGGAGATCCTGCCGCCGATGACGCGTTCTTTCACCAAGGAAGAC
>NZ_QAIW01000287.1:0-4524 GCF_003061285.1 Stenotrophomonas sp. HMWF003
GTCGTGACGCACGCCGATAGGTCACGACCGTCGGTCGTGACGTCCCTTACGCGAAATCGAAATTCATCACCGGCCCGGCAGGGCCGACAAAGTCGCCCTGCACGTAGTCCACGCCGGCACTGAACAACAGGCTCATCGAGTTGGCATCGGCGACGAACTCGGCGATGGTGCGGATGTTGGCCGACTGCGCGCGTGCGGTGATTTCGCTGATCTTCTCGCTGTGCTCGCGGGTGCTGGCCACATCGCGGGTGAAATCGCGGTCCAGCTTGAGGAACTGCGGCTGGAAGTGCGCCAGCAGCTGGAACGAATCCAGCCCCGAGCCGAACTGCTCCAGGCCGATCCGGCAGCCCAGCGGTGCCACCTCGGCCAGGAACTGCTGGGCATTGCGCAGGTGGGTGAACACCTTCGCTCCCGGCGCATGCAGCCACAACCGTTCGCCCGGCACGCCCTGGGCCTGCAGCTCGCGGCGCAGCGTGGCCACCATCTGCGGGTCGTTGAACGACTCCGGGGTGATCTTGACCATCATGTGGGTGGCATGGCCGGCGCGCGCGCGCTCGCCCAGCACGCCAATGGCGTGTGCGACCACCCAGCGGTTGATGTCGGCCAGCAGTCCATGTTCCTCGGCGATGCCCAGGAAGGCGGTAGGGCTGAGCAGCTCGCCGTTGTTGTCCAGGCGCAGGTACGCCTCGTACAGCTCCAGCGGCTCGCCCTGCAGGCTCAGCACCGGCTGGTAGTGCAACTGGAAGCCGTCGCCGCCCAGCGCCTCGCGGATGCGGGTGACCCAGCGCTGGATGCGCTCTTCTTCCACCCGGTCGATGGCGGCCGGATCAAAGATCCGCGTGGTGTTGCCCAGTTCCGACGCGGCCTGTTGGCATTCGGTGGCGCGCGCCAGGACCTGGCCGATGCTGGCGATCTTCTCGCCCACCTGCACGCCGCCGATGCTGACGGTGACCGTGGCCGAGCGCTCGCCGATGCTGAACACCTGGCCGGCGAACGCATCACGGATCTGGTCGGCCAGGGCCACCGTCTGCGCGTAGGCGCCTTCGGTCAGGACCGCGAAGCTGTGCTCGCCAAAGCGGGCCACCTGGGCCGCATCGCCGACACTGGCGGCCAGCACCTGGCCGAGCGCGCCGATGAGGGCATCAGCCGAATCCAGCCCGATGTCCGGCAGCAGGCGCGCGTAGTGGTCCGGCTCGATCAGCAGCAGGCCGAACTGGCCTTCGCTGCGGCCGGCCTGGGCCACCGCGTTTTCCACGTGCAGCATGAAGGTGGGGCGGTTGAGCAGGCCGGTGACCTGGTCGCGCTGGCGCAGGTCTTCGACCTCGCGGGCCAGTTCCGGATCGAACTCCATCCGCCGCCGGCGGAACACCACCTGCAGGCAGGATTCGCCTTCGTAGCTGGCCTGGGTGAATTCCATGGTGGCCGGGAACACCGCGCCCTCCTGGTTGCGCGCATCCACCTGGTACTGCGGCGGCGGCGCCTCACCCTTGCTCATCGACTTGAGCAGCTGCTTGAAACCGTCCACGTGCTGCGGGGCCACCATGTCCAGCAGCGAGATGCCTTCGACGTCGTCGAAGGATTCGTAGCCGAACATCTCCAGGTACGCCTCGTTGGCGCGGATGTGCATGCCTTCGTGGACGTAGGCGATGGGGTCGCGCGAGGAGGAGATCAGGGCATCGCAGCGGCGTTCGGTTTCGCGCATCTGCGCTTCGATGCGGCGCAGCCCGCGGCGCGCGTGCAGGTCGGTCCACTCGTTGCGCACCACCGCCAGCAG
The DNA here is from genome assembly GCF_003061285.1 of Stenotrophomonas sp. HMWF003. Classification (NCBI taxonomy): domain Bacteria; kingdom Pseudomonadati; phylum Pseudomonadota; class Gammaproteobacteria; order Lysobacterales; family Lysobacteraceae; genus Stenotrophomonas; species Stenotrophomonas sp. HMWF003. Next base: position 1,775 of record NZ_QAIW01000287.1, read on the forward strand.
ATGCTCGGGGCGGTTGCGCAGGGCGATGGCGCGGATGCCGTTGGCCCCGGCCTCGACCCACTCGTTCTCGTCGATCGATTCGGCCAGCAGGATCATCGGGATGTCCTTGCCGCTGGCCGCGATCTGCTGGGTGACCAGCAGCAGCGGAATGCTCTGCGCAGGCGCGGCCAGCACCAGGTCGATCGGCTGGGCGCCCAGGATCTGGGCCAGCTCCTCGGCGTGCTGCGGGCGCGCCGGGCGCACCGCGATGCCGCTGTTGCGCAGCGTGCTGACGATGGTTTCAGCGTTTTCACCGCTGTCATCCACGATCAGCAGGCGCACGGTCATGTCATTCGTGTTCTGCATTCACTACTCCCCGGACTGCAAACTTGATACACGATGGCTGTGGATACGTCCATGCGGCAAACGGTAGCCGGTCACGAATCCGCCGCCGGCTTACACCACCTGGCCTGCCGCATGGCCGCTGGCCCAGGCCCACTGGAAGTTGTACCCGCCCAACCAGCCGGTCACGTCCAGCACTTCCCCCACGAAGTGCAGGCCAGGGACCAACTGCGATTCAAACGTACTGGACGACACCTTGCGGGTGTCCACGCCGCCCAGGGTGACCTCGGCGGTACGGTACCCCTCGGTGCCGCTGGCCACCAGCGGGAAGCCCTGCAGCAACGCCGCGGCCTCGCGCAGCTGCGGTTCGTCGATCTGCTTGACCGGGCGGTCGGGCAGCCAGTGCTCGCACAGGCGCAGCGCCAGCCGCCGCGGCAGCACCTCGGACAACACCGTGCGCAGTTCCGCCGCACCGCGGTCGCGCTTCATCGCGCGCAGCCAGCCTTCCGCGTCCTGGCCCGGCAGCAGGTCCAGGCGCAGGTCGTCGCCGGGTTGCCAGAACGAGGAGATCTGCAGGATCGCCGGGCCGCTGATGCCGCGGTGGGTGATCAGCATTGAGTTGCTGAAGGCCACGTCGTTGCAGCGCGCCGTCACCGGCAGGGCCACCCCGCTGAGGTCGTTGAAGCGTTCCTGGTGCTTGCCGCTCAGGGTCAGCGGGACCAGCCCGGCGCGGGTGGGCAGCACCTCATGCCCGAACTGGCGGGCCAGCTCGTAGCCGAAGCCGCTGGCGCCCAGGCTGGGAATGGACAGGCCGCCGGTGGCCACCACCAGCGAGGCGGCATGGAACTGCCCCTGTGCGGTGGTGACATGGAAACCGTCGCTGCCGTGCTCGACCCGGGTCACCCCGCAGTCGGTGCGTACCTGCACGCCGGCGGCCTGGCACTCGTCCATCAGCATGCGCACGATCTGCTTGGAAGAAACGTCGCAGAACAGCTGGCCCAGTTCCTTCTCGTGGTAGGCGATGCCGTGGCGTTCGACCATCTCGATGAAGTGCCACGGGGTATACCGGGCCAGCGCCGACTTGCAGAAGTGCGGGTTGGCCGAAAGGAAATTGGCCGGCGTGGTGCCGGTGTTGGTGAAGTTGCAGCGCCCGCCGCCGGACATCAGGATCTTCTTGCCAACCTTGTTGGCATGGTCGATCACCTGCACCATGCGGCCGCGTTGGCCGGCGGTGAGCGCACACATCAGCCCGGCCGCGCCGGCGCCGATCACCAGCACGTCGCATGCAATGGGCTTCATCGCCTGGCTCATTCCTTGATGCGCTTACGCCAGGTCGGGATCACGTCCAGCTGCATCTGGTCGTTGATCAGCTGCACTTCGCCATCCTGGATCAGCACATTCCAGCGCATGGCGCGCTGGATCTGCTCGGCCCAGCGTTCCACGAAGGTGCTGTCCAGATCCAGCACCGAGAGGTTGTCGAAGCGCTCCAGGCCCTTGGCCTGCTTGCTCCACCAGATATCGGCGCCGTGCCCGGCGAAGGTGATGACCTGAACCTGGCGGCTGCGGTTGCAGGCCTTGCGGATGCGCGATTCGTCGGGCTGGCCCAGGTCGATCCACTGCAGGATGTCGCCGGTGTAGTCGCGGTGCCACAGGTCCGGCTCGTCGTCGGTGCTCAGGCCGCGGCCAAACTCCAGGCGGTCCTCTGCATTCAGCGCGAAGGCCAGCAGGCGCACCATCAGGCGCTCATCGTTTTCCGACGGGTGCTGGGCCAGGGTCAGGTTATGGGTCGCGTAGTAGCCGCGATCCATGTCGCTGATCTGCAGTTCGGCCTTGCGGATGGTGGCGGTGAGAGCCATGGGGATACCGGGAGCAAAGAGGACCATGATAGTGGTTTGCCCCGGGGGTGTCCGGGACCATGCTTCTGAAGGACGGCGTTTGGTGGCACGCTGGGCGCTTCGCGGTCCGGTTGTACGCCCTGCATGTCACGTTCTCCGCCACGCCGTCTGGTCATCGACGGTGCGCCCTTCATCTGCAGCATCCGGCGTGGGCCGGTCAGCGCCGACCCCGCCTGGACGGTGCTGTCGGCCTACGGTGCCGGGCGCCGCCTGCGCATCCGCTTCGACGCCGACCCGGCAAACGGTCGCCTGTCAGGGGATGCGGGGCTGGCCACGGGGAGCGTGCGCAGCGCCGCCGGTCAGTGGATCAACCTCCATCGACCGGCCGTGATACGGGCGCTGATCGACGCTGGGTTGGCTGCCGCCGATATGCGGGGCGACGAGTGCGATGGCTGGGCGCTGCTGGCGGTGGCCGCGCTGCCTGCCGACGCTGACGCCGACGCCGACGCGCGCAGCGGGGGCGCGGCATGACCCCGCCCAGTCGACTGCAATTGCCGCCGGGGACGTGGGCAACGCTGCTCGACGGCCTGTGCG
>NZ_QAIW01000287.1:4534-5193 GCF_003061285.1 Stenotrophomonas sp. HMWF003
CCGCGGATCGACCGGGCGCAATGGGAAAGCCGCTTCGCGCGTGGGCGGGTGCTGGACGCGCAGGGCAGGGCGCTGGCGCCGGACCGGGCGTGGCAGGTGGGGCTGGAGATCCAGTATTTTCGTGAGGTGGCCGAGGAACCGGTGATTCCGTTCCTGGAAAGCGTGCTGCATGAGGATGCGCATCTATTGGTGGCCGACAAGCCGCACTTCCTGCCGGTGACGCCAGCCGGTGGTCATGTGCGTGAAACCCTGCTGACGCGGCTGGTGGCGCGCACCGGCAATGCGGATCTGGTGCCGCTGCACCGGCTGGACCGCCTCACCGCCGGCCTGGTGCTGTTTTCCACCCGCCCCGACACCCGCGACGCCTACCAGCGGCTGTTCCGCGAGCGGCGCATCGGCAAAACGTACGAGGCGCTGGCGCCGGCGCTGCCCGGCCAGGCGTTCCCGTTGGAGCGGCACACGCGGCTGGCAGCGGGCGAACCGTTCTTCCGCATGGCCGAGGGCCCCGGCGAGCCGAATGCGCGCACCCGGATCGAGGTCATCGACGCCGAAGGCCCGATCTGGCGCTACCGGCTGCACCCCGAGTCCGGCCGCAAGCACCAGCTGCGCGTGCACATGGCCGCGCTGGGCGCCCCGATCGTCGGCGACGACCTGTACCC
>NZ_QAIW01000026.1:0-1003 GCF_003061285.1 Stenotrophomonas sp. HMWF003
GACGCGGCCTACGACGCGCTGGCCACCGAAGTGTCGGCGGACTGGCAGGCACGGCTTGGCCAGGTCGGCCTGCGCCTGCCCGATCCGTCGCTGGGGGACATGCTGCGTGCGCAGGCCGCGTACATGCTGATCAACCAGACCGGCCCGGCCATGCAGCCGGGGCCGCGCAACTACAACCGCTCTTTCATCCGCGATGGCATGGCCACCTCCGCCGTGCTGCTGCGCATGGGCGAGGCCAAGGTCGCACGCGATTACCTGGCCTGGTACAGCGCGCACGGCGTGCACGCCAACGGCCTGGTCTCGCCGATCCTCAACGACGACGGCAGCGTCAACACCGGCTTCGGCTCGGACATCGAATATGACAGCCAGGGCCAGTACGTCTCGCTGGTGGCCGATGTGGCGCGGCTGGACGGTGGCCCCGAATCGGTGCGTGCCTACCTGCCCAAGGTGAAAGCGGCGCTGCGCTTCCTGCAGGAACTGCGCGAGCGCACGCTGGTGCCGGGCTACATGGCCAGCCAACCGTCGCCGGAGCGTTTTGCCGGCATTCTGGCCCCGTCGATCAGCCACGAAGGCTACCCCTCGCCCACCCATAGCTACTGGGACGACTATTGGGGCCTGAAGGGCTGGCACGACGGCGCGTGGCTGGCCGAATCGCTGGGCGACCCTGACACCGCCCGCTGGGCGCGCGAACAATACACCGCACTCCACGATGCACTGGCCGCCTCGATCCGCGCGACGATGGCGTGGAAGGGCATCGACTTCATCCCCTCCTCGGCCGACCTGGGCGACGGCGATCCGACCGGCGTGTCGATCGCGCTGGACCCCACCGGCGCGCAGGACGTGCTGCCCGCGGAGGCGCTGCGCACCACCTTCGCGCGCTACCTGGACGACGTGCGCAAGCGCAACCAGCCCGGTGCGTTGTATGCGTACACGCCGTATGAGATCCGCAACGTGCTCAGCTACGTGCACCTCAACCAGCCTGACGCCGCCGACGAGCTGCTGC
>NZ_QAIW01000288.1:0-1524 GCF_003061285.1 Stenotrophomonas sp. HMWF003
CTCTCAGCCTGGCTTTGCCCAGGCACCCCCGCTTCGGTGCCCATTTCACCACAAACGGCCCCGCCCTGCCCGCCCCGGTTCAGGCGGCGGCGTGCAGTGCCTGGAGCAGGGCCTGGCCGTGGCGGCCCTGGAACCACAGGGCATGGCCCAGCAGGAAGGTGTGGTAGGCCACGTCCGCGTTGGCTGGCGAGGCGGTGATGCCGTTGAAGTACTCCACTTCGGACAGTGCAAAGTCCAGGTGCACTACCGGCAGCAGGTCGGCCAGCAGCTGCACCCGCGCCGCCGACAACGGCAGCATCTGGCGGTAGCCCTCGATCAGGGCCAGCGCGATGGCGATGCGCGCCGCATCGGTCTGCTGCTCCAGTGCCAGCCAGGCGATGGCATTGCGCTCGATCGCCGTGGCCAGGTCGAACAGCGCGCTGGTGGGCGAGGCCAGGCCGAAGTCGAACACGGTCTGCACCTGCGGGGCGTCGCTGTCGGTGCGCCAGAGCAGGTTGGACACGTGCCAGTCGTTGTGGGCCCACAGCCGTGGCTCGGCGTGCAGGCGCCCGGCCAGGCCGGCGTGCCAGGGCAGCACCGCGCGCTGCAGGTCGTCCTGCCAGCGCTGCCGGGCCAGGTAGGTGGCCAGGCCGGGGCGCTGGGCCAGGTCGGCCTGCAGCATCGCCAGCGGGTCGGCGGCGCGGATCAGGTCGTCGCGTGCCACCAGCAGGTGGGTGCTGCGCTGGGGCGCGTGGTAGCCGGCCGAGGCCTGGTGCAGGGTCGCCAGCATGCGCCCGGCCTCGCGTGCGGCGGCCGGGTCGGTCAGTGGCGTCCAGGACGGGGCATCGCGGTACAGATCGTGGCCTGCGCCGATGCTGTGCAGTTCGTAGGTCCAGCCGTCATGTTCCGGTGCCGTTGCGCCGTCGGTAGCGTGCAGCACCTGCACCACCGGTACGCCGGCGGCTTCAAGGTGGGCGATGAAGCGGTGTTCTTCGCCCAGCGTTGCCGCGTCGCGCACGCTGCCGTGGTGGCGTTTGACGAACACCCGCCCGTGCTCGCCCTGCAGAATGGCGGCCGCCGACAGGGGACGCGGGCTGTGCCAGGCCACGCCGACATCGGTGCCCAGCTGCGGGTAGCGCCCGCGCAGCCAGGCCACGTCGCGCGCATCGATGGCCGGCCAGTCGGCGGCCACCGCATCGTTGTCCAGGCCTTGCACGAGGTGGGCGGTGTGGGTCATCGGCAAACAGGCACAACGTGCGTCGGGTCGGAGGGCAGACAGGGTAGCCGAACGCACAACGGGCGGGTCATCGACCCGCCCGTTGAAGGCGCTGCACCCGGCGGTGGGGGCGGTGCTTACCAGCCGCGGCCGTGCTGGCGGTCCCAGTTGCGGCGATCGCGCTGCTCGCGCTCCCAGCGACCGCGGTCGTTGCGACGGTCGTAACCGCGGTCGTAGCCGTAACGACGGTCATGGCGGCGGTCGTCGTAGCGACGGTTGTCGTAGCCACGGTCGTAACGGTGGTCGCGCTTGTCACGGGTGGTCAGGTT
>NZ_QAIW01000288.1:1552-5762 GCF_003061285.1 Stenotrophomonas sp. HMWF003
TGACCGGCCACGCCGCCCACCACCGCGCCGACCACGGTGCGCTTGTCCTTGCGGGACATCGCGCTGGCGTCGCCAACGGCGGCCATACCGACCGTCAGGGCCAGGGCCACGGCCAGACCACGAAGGCTGAGTGCGGAAATGTTGAGCATGTTCGGTTCTCCAGTCGGGTACAGGCCACGCTGGGGTTCCAACATTGTCGGAACATTGCCGCGCGGCCCGGGTGGGTCTGCGCATTCATCTAGCGGCAAAGCGGATGAAGCGAGGCTGAAAGTGCCCGGGCCCGCTCAGGGGCCAGCAAGGTCCGGCGCGGGGTCAGATCTCGCCGTCGCGCAGGTAATCGAACAGTTCGGCATCGCCCTTCAGACCCAGCTTGAGCATCGCATCGCCCTTCTGGCGGCTGATCGTGCTGACGCTCTTGTGCAGCTGCAGGGCGATCTCCTTCACCGTCTGGCCGCTGCCGAGCAGGCGCAGCACCTCGATCTCACGCGGCGACAGCGGCTTGGTGCCGACATCATCGACGGTATTGGTGCCGATCGCGTCAATGCGCTCCTTCAGCGTGCGGCTCACATAGGGCAGGCCGCGCTGCACGGTCTGGATCGCCAGCGGCAGCTCTTCCATCGAGGAGGTCTTGTCGACCAGCCCAAGCACGCCGGTGGATGCCACCATGCGCAGGATGGCCAGGTTGTTGGACACGCTCAACATCAGCACCGGCAGGTCGGGAAAGCGGCGCCGGATGATGCCGATCATGGTGAACCCGTCGGCCTGCTGGCTGCCGGGCATCGAGTAGTCTGTCACCAGCACATCGCAGGGCTCGGTGGTCAGCGCGGCCATCAATTCGTCGACGCTGCTGGCCTCGGCCACCACCACGCCCACGCCGCTGGATTCGATCACCGCCTTGGTGCCGATCCGGACCACCGGGTGGTCGTCGGCGATGATGATGCGAAGTGTCATGGGCTGGTATGGTTGCCGGGGCGGATGGCGCACGGGCTGGGCCGTGGTGGAGACATCATTCTACGGAGATGGGATTGCATGCGTACTCCGGTTGTCCGCTGGCTGCTGCTGATCGTCCTGGCCTGCGTGCCGATGCTGGCCGCAGGGGCTGATGCGCCCGCCACCGGCCCGACGCTTTCGCCTCGCCAGAGTGAATGGCTTGGTCGGCACCCTACCATCATCCTTGGCCTGTACGACAGCGGCTGGCCGCCGTTCGAGTCGCTGCGCAACGGGCGCCCGGAGGGCCTGGGGTACGACTACCTGAGCCTGCTTGCACAGCGCCTGGGCCTGCGCGTGGATGTGCGCGTCTACCGCGATTGGGCCGAAGTGCTGGACGCAGCCTGCCGTGGCGAGGTCGATGTGGTGATGAACGTCACCCTGACCCCGGACCGCACCCGCTGCATGGTCTACACCCGCGGCTACGCCTCGGCCGCGTTGGCCGTGGTCGGGCGGCTGGACGATACCCGTACCTCGACCGATCCGGACCTGCAGGGCCTGCGCGTGGTGACCGAGCGCGAGTTCGTCACCAGTGACCAGGTGCGCGCACGATTTCCCGGTGCGTTGCGGATCACCGCGGCCGATACGCTGACCGCATTGAAGATGGTCAGCGCCAACGACGCCGACGTGTACATCGGCAATGCGCACGTGGCCAGTACCCTGATCAAGCGGCACGCCATGGACCGGATCACCCTGCTCAGGCCCAGCGACCTGCCGCCGGAACGGCTGCATTTCGGCGTACCCAACGCCAAGCAGCCGTTGGCCGAGGCGTTGGACAGCGGGCTGGCGCAGCTGACCCGCGCCGAACGCGACGCCATCGCCCAGCGCTGGCTGGGCCCGCTGCACTGGTCCAGCCAGTCGCGGCTGATCCTGGGCAATGCCGAGAAGCGCGTGCTGTCCACGCCACTGCGGATGGGCTTTGCGCCCAACGCCGCGCCACTGGCCTTCATCGATGCCGCCGGACACCCCGGCGGCGTGGCCGGCGACTACCTGCGCCAGCTGCGCATGGTCGGTGCGAACTTGGTGCAGGTGCCGGCGCACGACTGGTTCGAGGTGCGCGAGCAGGTGCGCCGCGGCGAGGTCGACGCGGTCATGGGCATCCCCAACGACTCGGCCTACCTGGGCCCGGACTGGGTGTTCAGCCAACCCTTCATCACCGTGCCCAACGTGATCGTGGTGGGCAGCGACAGCCCCTCGGTGCTGGCGCTGGCCGACCTGGACGGGCGCAGCATCCTGCTGTCGGACCCGGAGCGGTTGCGCGGCTACATCCTGCAGCACGCGCCGAAGGCGCGCATCGTGCCGGCGCGCAGCACCGAGCAGGCCCTGGAGCGGCTGGCCAATGGCGATGCCGATGCCTATGTCGGCAACCTGGCCATGGTCGACCGCATCGTCCGCGACCGCTACCCCGCGCAGCTGCACGTTGCCGCACCGGCCGGTTTCAGCGACCGCCTGTCGTTGGCGGTCAAGCGCGACTACGCACCGCTGGCCACCACCTTCGACCGCGTGCTGCTCACCCTGAGCCCGCGCGAGCACGAAGCCATCCGCGGCGACTGGCTGTCGGCGGAGTACCACAGCAACGTGGACTGGCGCGCCATTGCCCGCTGGGCGGTGCCGCTGTCGCTGGTCCTCCTGACCGCCATCCTGGTGCACGGCTGGGGCCACTGGCGGCTGCGGCGCGAAGTGGCCATGCGCCGGCATCTGGAACAGCGTCTTGCCGAGGTCACCGACAACCTGCCGGCCACCGTCTACCAGGCGCGGCGCGATGCCGATGGCCAGTTCTCGTTCCCGTACATCGCCGGGGACATGGAGGCCCTGTTCGGGATCAGCGTGGCCGATGCCATGGCCGACGAAAGCCGGGTGATGGAACGTATCGACGCGCACGACCGCGAGCGCGTGCGGCAGACGCTGGAGCAGGCCGTGCGCGATTTCACCGTGCTGGACATGGAATTCCGCACCCGCCCCCACGGCGAGGTGCGCTGGATACGGTCGCGCGCGCTGCCGTACGCGGTCGACGACGGCGCCATGTTGTGGAGCGGCTACTGGGTGGATGTCACCGAGGCCCGCGCACAGGCCGATGCCCTGGTGGCCGCCAAGGCCGCCGCCGAACGCGCCACGGCGGCCAAGTCCGAGTTCCTGGCCACCATGAGCCACGAGATTCGCACGCCGATGAGCGGTGTGCTGGGCATGGTGGAAGTGCTGGCGCATACACCGCTGGACGGCGAGCAGCGGCGCATCATCGCCGTGATCGAGGACTCCGCGCAGATGCTGCGCCATATCCTCGACGACATCCTGGACTATTCGCGGATCGAGGCCGGTGCGCTGCCGCTGGAACTGCAGCCGGTGGCGCTGCGCCGGTTGCTCGACAACGTGCAGCAGCTGTTGTCGCCGCAGGCCTCGTCGAAAGGCCTGGCGCTGCGGCTGCAGGTGGATCCGGCGGTGGCCCCGATGCACCTGGGCGACGGCATGCGCCTGCGCCAGATCGTATTCAACCTGCTCAGCAATGCGATCAAGTTCACCGAGCACGGTGAGGTGTCCATCGACCTTCGCCTGGACGACGACGCGCATGCGGATGTCGACGCCGACGGTGCGCAGTCGCTCTGCCTGCGCGTGGCCGACACCGGCATCGGCATTTCCGCCGAGCAGCGCGAACGCCTGTTCAAGCCGTTCGCCCAGGCCGACGTCGCCACCACGCGGCAGTACGGCGGCACCGGCCTGGGCTTGAGCATCTGCCAGCGTCTGGTGGCATTGATGGGCGGCCGGCTCGACCTGCACAGCGTGCCCGGCCAGGGCACCGAAGTGGTGGTGCGGCTGCCGCTGCCGGTGGTGCCGGCAGGGGAACCGGGTGATGCCCCGCCCTCGGACCCGGACCACGTGAGCGCACTGCCGCCGGCGCTGCAGTCGTTCCGCGTGCTGGTGGTGGAAGACCATCCCACCAACCAGGCGCTGATGCGCTGGCGGCTGCAGCAGCTTGGCCTGGTCCACGACGTCGCGCCGCAGGGCCAGGCCGCACTGGAGTTGATGGCGAACGCCCATTTCGACCTGGTCATCACCGATTGCCGGATGCCGGTGATGGACGGCTACGCACTGACCCGGCGGCTGCGCGAACGCGAGCTGGCAACCGGCGCGCCCCGGGTGCCGGTGATCGCCCTCACCGCCAGCGCCCTGGCTGAAGACCTGCAGCGCTGCCGCGAGGCGGGCATGGACGACCTGCTGGCCAAGCCGG
>NZ_QAIW01000288.1:5792-8805 GCF_003061285.1 Stenotrophomonas sp. HMWF003
GTGCTGTTGCGCTGGCTGCCCGGCCACGCCGGGGGCGCCGCCGACGGGGTGGCACCGGCGCCCACCGCGACCGCTGCCGCGGCACCCAACCGCGCCGCGATCGTGCAGCGCTTCGGCTCCGAGCACGTGGCCAGCGTGATGATCGACAGCATGCGCAGCACCACCGAGGACGACCTGCAGCGCAGCCAGGCCGCGCGTGAGGACAGCGACAGCGAGGTTGCCGTGGAGGTCCTGCACCGCATCGTGGGCGGCCTGGGCACGTTGGGTGCCATGGCCCTGGCCGACCAGGCGCGCAGGGTGATGGAGCAGATCGACGCGGCGGGCGTCGACGCCTGCCATGCCGACATCGACGCATTCGAACAGGCATTGCGCGCTTACCTGGCCTCGTTGCAGGCCAGCTGATCGCCGCGGCGCGGCTCAGCGTGCCTGTTGCAGGTACTCGATCACGTGCCTGCGTCGCTCCGGATCGGCGGTAGCGTTGAGCATGCGCGACCCGGGCACCACGCTGGCTGGCGCGCGCAGAAACGCATCCAGGGTCTGCTCGTTCCAGGTGATGTCGGACTGGCGCATGGCGTTGGAATAGGGGTAGTCAGCCAGGCTGCCGGCACGCCGCCCGATCACCCCGTGCAGGTTGGGGCCGAAGCGGTGCACGCCCCCGGGGGTGACGGTGTGGCAGCCGGCGCAGATCGCGAACGCGCGCTGCAACTGCTGCTGGTGCTGTTGTTCGGGCGTCTGCGGCGCACGCGCGCAGGCGGCCAGCCCCAGGCAGGCAACAACAACACAACACAGGCGCAGCAGCGGCTTCATCGGAATCGTCCGGTTGGGGCGAGCGCAGATGATAGCCAGCGCCGGCCGCGCGGCTACGGCCTGCGACGCAGGGTCGCAGGCCGGGTGCATTACATGCCGGTGTAGTTCGGGCCGCCACCGCCCTGCGGGGTCACCCAGACGATGTTCTGGGTGGGATCCTTGATGTCGCAGGTCTTGCAGTGCACGCAGTTCTGCGCGTTGATCTGCAGCTGTTCGCTTCCCTGCGCACCCACGAATTCGTAGACGCCGGCGGGGCAGTACCGCGCTTCCGGGCCGGCGTACTCGGCCAGGTTGACCCGTACCGGCACGCTGGCATCCTTCAGCGTCAGGTGGCTGGGCTGGTCTTCGGCGTGGTTGGTGCTGCTCAGGAACACCGAGCTGAGCCGGTCGAAGGTGAGCACGCCATCGGGCTTGGGATAGACGATCTTCGCGTGCTTGTCGGCCGGTTCCAGGCAGGCATGGTCCGGCGTGCTGTGGCGCAGCGTCCACGGCGGGTTGCGGATGCCCAGCTTGGGCAGCAGCCACTGTTCGATGCCGGTCATCAGCGTGGCGACCGTCTGGCCCTTTTTGAACCACTGCTTGAAGTTCCTGGACTGCTTGAGCTCGTCATGCAGCCAGCTGCTTTCGAACGCGGCCGGGTAGGCGCTCAGTTCGTCGTGCTGGCGGTCGGCCACCAGCGCATCGAAGGCGGCATCGGCGGCCAGCATGCCGGTCTTGATCGCCGCGTGGCTGCCCTTGATGCGGCTGACGTTGAGGAAGCCGGCTTCGCAGCCGACCAATGCGCCACCGGGGAACACGGTCTTGGGCAGCGACATCAGGCCGCCGGCGGTGATCGCGCGGGCGCCGTAACCGATGCGCTTGCCGCCCTCGAGGTGCTTGCGGATCGACGGATGGGTCTTGAAGCGCTGGAATTCCTCGAACGGGCTCAGCCATGGATTCTTGTAATCCAGGCCGACCACGTAGCCGATGGACACCTTGCCGCCATCGGCGTGGTACAGGAACGCGCCGCCGTAGGTGGCGTTGTCCAGCGGCCAACCGGCGGCGTGCACCACCAGGCCCGGCTCATGCCTGGCCGGGTCGATCTGCCACAGCTCCTTGATGCCGATGCCGTAGGCCTGCGGGTCCTTGCCGGCGTCGAGCTGGTAGCGCGCGATCAGCTGGCGGCCGAGGTGGCCGCGCGAGCCTTCGGCGAAGATCGTGTACTTGGCATGCAGTTCCATGCCGCGCTCGAAGTTCGGGCCGGGCTGGCCGTTCTTCTCGATGCCCATGTCGCCGGTGGCCACGCCCATCACCGCGCCGTCGGCGGTGTACAGCACTTCGGCGGCGGGGAAGCCGGGGAAGATCGATACCTCCAGCGCTTCGGCCTGCTGGGCCAGCCAGCGGGTGACCTCGCCCAGGCTGACGATGTAGTTGCCATCGTTATGGAAGCACTCGGGCAGCAGCGCATGCGGGGTGCCGCGCGCGCCGGTTTCGCTGAGGAACAGGAACTCGTCGCGGGTGACCTTCTGCTTCAGCGGCGCGCCGCGCTCGGCCCAGTCCGGCAACAGTTCGGTGAGCGCGCGCGGGTCCATGATGGCGCCGGACAGGATATGTGCGCCCGGCTCGGAGCCCTTTTCCAGGATGCAGACGGACAGTTCGCGGCCGGCTTCGATCGCGCGCTGGCGCAGGCGGATGGCCGTGGCCAGGCCGGCAGGGCCGGCACCGACGATCACCACGTCGAACTCCATGGCTTCACGCGGGGGCAGGGCGGTGGTCTCTTCGCTCATGGGGGGCGTAACTCTTGGGTAGTGCCACCGGCCAGGGGCCTGCGGCGGTTGCCTGGGAATCGCGCGCGGGACACGGCGCAACTACTGGATCAGATGAGCAGGGTACCGGGACGCGGCGTTTACGCCTAGATCGCCGACGTTGGCATCACGTCTGCGCGCCGTTCGCAGGTGTTTTGCTGCACTGCATCAATGCGTGCGTACCGGCGCGCCGCAGAACGAAGCCGTGCTCAGGCACTGGCCTCGAAGCCGGCGTGGTAACGCACATCGGCATCGGGGCTGTCCCCGCGCAGCCGACGCGCCTGGAAAAATTCGGCCGGGATGCCCGGCAGGCGCAGGCGCGGATCGGCCTCGAACCCGAACCGCCCGTAGTAGCCCGGATCGCCCAGCACCACGCAGCCGGCCGCCTGGCGCTGTTGCAACGCCTCGATCGCGGCTTGCAT
>NZ_QAIW01000288.1:8815-11607 GCF_003061285.1 Stenotrophomonas sp. HMWF003
CTCTGCCACCAGGGAGACCGCCAGCGCGCCCGCATCGCGCAGCGCATCGACGATGAACTGTTCGGTGTGGCTGCTGTGCGGGGCCTCGGCGAAGGCCGCACGGGTGAGGGCATGGATGGCGGCCCGGTCGGCGGGGCGCTCGTCGCGGATCTGCATGTCCGGCTCCTGGACAGGGGAACCCACAGTGTAGGCCGTGCTGCGGCGTGCCTTGGCCCGGCGCGGCGCAGCGACCACAATGGCCCTCTGTTTGATCGCCTTCACACCCGGGTAGCCATGTCACTGAATCCGTACGACCTGTTTGATGTCCGCTCCCTGCTCAGCGACGAGGAGCGCGCCGTGCAGGCCACGGTGGCGCGCTTCACCGACGAGCGCGTGCTGCCGATCATCGGTGACGCGTTCGACCAGGGGCGCTTCCCGGACGAACTGATTCCCGAGATCGCCGCGCTGGGCCTGCTCGGCTGCAGCCTGCCCGAGCAGTACGGCGGTGGTGGACTCAACGCGGTCAGCTACGGGTTGATCTGTCAGGAACTGGAACGCGGCGATTCGGGCCTGCGCAGCTTTGTGTCGGTACAGAGCTCGCTGTGCATGTACCCGATCTTTGCCTACGGCAGCGAAGAACAGCGAACGCGCTGGCTGCCCGACATGGCCGCCGGCAAGGTGATCGGCTGCTTCGGGCTGACCGAAGCGCACGGCGGCTCCGACCCGGCGGCCATGAAGACGCGCGCGGTGCGCGACGGCGGCGACTGGCTGGTCAACGGCAGCAAGATGTGGATCACCAGCGGCCCGGTGGCCGACATCGCCATCGTCTGGGCACACACCGAAGACGGCATCCAGGGCTTCGTGCTGGAAAAGGGCATGGCCGGCTTCACCACGCAGGAGATCAAGCACAAGATGAGCCTGCGCGCCTCGCTCACCGGCGCGCTGTTCTTCGACAACGTGCGCGTGCCCGAGTGCAACCGCCTGCCCAACGTGCAGGGCCTGAAGGGCCCGCTGGGCTGCTTGAACCAGGCCCGCTACGGCATCAGCTGGGGTCCGATCGGCGCCGCGGTGGCCTGCCTGGACGAAGCGCTGAACTACACCAAGCAGCGCGTGCTGTTCGGCCGGCCGGTGGCGGCCACGCAGAGCGCGCAGATCAAGCTGGCCGACATGGCCCGCCGCATCACCACCGCGCAGCTGCTGGCCCTGCAGCTGGGGCGGTTGAAGGACGCCGGCCAGCTGCAGCCGCAGCAGGTCAGCCTGGCCAAGTGGAACAACTGCCGCATGGCCATCGACATTGCCCGTGAATGCCGCGACCTGCTCGGTGGCGCCGGCATCACCACCGAACACATGGCGATCCGCCACGCGTTGAACCTGGAATCGGTGATCACCTACGAGGGCACCGAAACCGTGCACCAGCTGGTGATCGGGCGGGAGCTGACGGGCATCAACGCGTTCTGAGCGGCAGCGGACGCGCCACGCGCCGCCTGACATCCAGGGCCACCTGACCAACGGTCAGGTGCTACCTACCTTGGGCTAAACCCCGCCGGCAAAGCCATGCTGCCGCCAGGCCTCGTACATCACCACGGCGACCGTGTTGGACAGGTTGAGGCTGCGGTTGTCCGGCTGCATCGGCAGGCGCAGGCGCCGGCCATCGGGGAGCGCGTCGAGCAGGTCCTGGGGCAGGCCGCGGGTTTCCGGGCCGAACAGGAAGGCATCGCCATCGTCGAACTTCGGGGTGTCGTAACGCACGCTGCCGCGGGTGCTCAGGGCGAACAGGCGCTTGGGTGCAATGGCCTGCAGGGCGGTATCCAGGTCGGGATGTACCTGCAGTCGAGCGTATTCGTGATAGTCCAGGCCGGCGCGCTTGAGCTGCTTGTCGCTCAGGTCGAAACCGAGCGGCTCGATCAGGTGCAGCCGCGCGCCGGTGTTGGCGCAGAGGCGGATCACATTGCCGGTGTTCGGCGGAATTTCGGGTTGGAACAGGATGACGTGGAACGTGGGCGCGGTCATGGCCGCAGTTTACGCGGCTGCTGCGTGTTATCGCAGCAACCGGTTACGGACGGACCAGCACCTGGGCAGCGGTTTCCAGCGCCAGGGCCTGCAGATCGGCAGACGACGGG
Organism: Stenotrophomonas sp. HMWF003; assembly: GCF_003061285.1. Lineage (NCBI taxonomy): Bacteria > Pseudomonadati > Pseudomonadota > Gammaproteobacteria > Lysobacterales > Lysobacteraceae > Stenotrophomonas > Stenotrophomonas sp. HMWF003. Next base: position 10,915 of record NZ_QAIW01000288.1, read on the forward strand.
CGCACCTGCAGGGCCGGCAGGTTGACGATCACGTCGCGGGCAACGGCGGTGGCGGCGGCGGTCAGCGTGGCCACGTAATCGCGATGGGTCACCTGCTCGGCGGCCAGGGCCTGGTACTGCTCGGCGGTCGGGCGCACTTCGACGGCGGCCAGGGTGGTCACGCGGCGGCTGCCGGCCAGCTCGGCGCGGTAGTCGGCGATCAGGCCGGCGGTCGGGCGGACTTCCACCAGGGCCAGGGTCGGGATGGCGCTGGTGCGTTCCACGGCGGCCTGGGCGATCTGGTCGGCCGACGGGCGCACCTGCACGGTGTCCAGGGTGGTGATGGTGGCGGCCTGCACGTTCGAAGCAAACGCGGTGCCGGCGGCGAGGGCGATGGCGATGGCGATGGTCTTGGTGTTCATGGCGGGGCCTGTTTAGTGTTGGTGGGCAGTGGTGTGGTAGTAAGGTAGTACACCGATTCGGGGCTTGCAAGAACAATTTCAAGGTTTTCGTTTTTGTTCAGCGGGCAGTCACGTTGGTTCTGTTCCTGCCTTTGCCACGCCCAGTACCAAGCAGGCACCGTGCCAACTTTTTCTCATTGATTCGTAAGGGTTTTTTGCCGAAAACGGGGTGTCCGCTGTCCGGACACCTGTCCGCTGGCACGGCGCAGGTGTCCGCGCCATGGGGTACAGGTCGCCCGGATCGACCGTTGCC
>NZ_QAIW01000289.1:0-1431 GCF_003061285.1 Stenotrophomonas sp. HMWF003
GTGCAATGGCGATGAGCACCACCGAAACCGCCGCCAGGGCGAACATGCTGCGCCACCCCAGCCATTGCGCGACCAGCCCGCTGGCCACGCGTGAGAGCAGAATGCCCAGCAGCAATCCGGTCATCACCTTGCCCACCACGCTGCCGCGTTCGGCCGCCGGTGCCAGGCTGGCCGCAGCGGGTACGACGTCCTGGGCCAGCGTCGCGGTCACGCCGATCAGCAGGCTGGCCAGCAGCAGGGTCGGCAGGCTGCCGGCGAGTGCGGCCCCGGCCAGCATCAGCGCCAGCAACACGGCCTTGGCCAGGATCAGCCGGCGCCGGTCGAAGCGGTCACCCAGTGGGGCCAGCAGCAGGATCCCCAGTGCGTAGCCCAACTGGGTCAGCGTGGGCACCATGCCGGTGGCGGCGGGAGCAGCGCCCAGGTCAGGTCCGATCACCCCCAGCATCGGCTGGCTGTAGTAGATCGAGGCGACCGAGAAGCCGGCCCCGGCCGCCATGGCCAGGATCAGGCGCGGCGCAACGGCGTGCGTGGCTGGCGCCGCGGCGGGGATATGCACGGTAGACATAAAGGAGTTCCAGGCGGGAAGACGATGACGCCAGCATCGGCCTTGAAGATCCGCGCGTGTAGTAGGCTGGCGCACATATCGCCTATACGCCACCCGCATGACCACTCCAGCCAACGCCGCCGGTGCCGACCGTATCGACCTGCTGCGTACCTTCGTCCGCATCGTTGAAAGTGGCAGTCTCTCGGCGGCCGCGGTGCAACTGGGCACGACCCAGCCCACCGTGAGCCGCCGCCTGCAGGCGCTGGAGCGGGTGTTCGGCCTGCAACTGCTCAAACGCTCCACCCACCGCATGACGCTCACCGACGACGGCCAACGCTGCTTCGTACATGCGCAATCGCTGGTCGCCGACTGGGACGCGATCCAGGCCGACCTGCGTGGCGAAGTGGACGTGCCGCGCGGGCGCCTGCGCGTGGTGGTGCCGCACGCCTTCGGGCAGGCCCAGTTGCTGGAGCCGATGCTGCAGTTCCTGGCGCGCTACCCGCAGGTCACCCTGGAGTGGATGCTGGAAGACCGCCATCCCGACTTCATCGCCGAGGGCATCGACTGCGCGATCCGGGTGGGGGCAGTGGACGCCCCGCACCTGGTTGCCGTGCCACTGGCCGAAGTGCCGCGCATTGCGGTGGCCGCGCCGGTCCTGGTCGGCGCGGCCGACGTGCACGATCCCGCGTTGCCGGGTTCGCTGCCCTGGATCGCGCTGACCACCTACTACCGCGAGCGCGTCACCCTGCTGGCGGGCGACGGCGGCCCTGCGCTGCAGGTCGACATCCAGCCGCGGCTGCTCACCGACAACCTGTTCGTGGTGCGCCAGGCCGCGCTGTCCGGATTGGGCGCGGCGGTAGTGTCGGCGTGGCTGGTCAGTGATGACC
>NZ_QAIW01000289.1:1445-3531 GCF_003061285.1 Stenotrophomonas sp. HMWF003
CCGACTGCTGCGCCTGCTCCCCGACCGCGAAGCGCCGCCGCTGCCTGTGCATCTGGTGTACCCGTCCGCCCGGCAGATTCCGAGCCGGCTGCGGGCCTTCATCGATGCGATGAAAGCCTGCCTGCCGCATACCCACGGCATGCGTATTCCGCCCCCATCGCCGCGGTGAGGCATGGCCGGCGGCCGCCATCGGCATGGCCTGAAATTGCAAAGCCTTGATAACATAGCCTCTGCTATATTGCGGCCGTGGACATCCAACGCCGCCCCGACACTGCTTCTGCCTGGCCTTCCTCGGACGGCCACAGCCCCAGCCTGGGCGAGATGAACGCCAGTGTCGCGGTGCCACACGGCGGGCACTGGTGGTTCCGGCTGCTGGCGTTCCTGGGCCCGGGTTACATGGTGTCGGTGGGCTATATGGACCCGGGCAACTGGGCCACCGACATCGCCGGCGGCGCCCAGTTCGGCTACCTGCTGCTGTCGGTGATCCTGTTGTCCAACCTGATGGCCATCGTGCTGCAGGGGCTGTCGGCGCGGCTCGGCATCGCCACCGGGCGCGACCTGGCCCAGGCCTGCCGCGACCACTACTCGCGCCCGGTCACGCTGGGCCTGTGGCTGCTCTGCGAAATCGCGATCATCGCCTGCGACCTGGCCGAAGTGATCGGCACGGCCATCGCGCTCAAGTTGTTGTTCGGCATTCCGCTGCTGGCCGGGGCGATCATCACCGCCATCGACGTGGTCCTGGTGCTGTGGCTGATGAACCGTGGCTTCCGTGCGCTGGAAGCGTTCGTGATCGCGCTGCTGCTGGTGATCTTCGCCTGCTTCGCCATCCAGATCGCGTTCGCCGCACCGCCGCTGCAGGCCGTGCTGGGCGGCTTCATTCCGCGTGCGGAGGTGGTCACCAATCCGCACGCCCTGTACCTGGCCATCGGGATCATCGGCGCCACGGTGATGCCGCACAACCTGTACCTGCATTCGTCCATCGTGCAGACCCGCGCCTACCCGCGCACCGACCCCGGCCGCCGCAGCGCGCTGCGCTGGGCAGTCACCGACAGCACCATCGCCTTGATGCTGGCGTTGTTCATCAATGCTTCGATCCTGATCCTGGCCGCAGCGGTCTTCCACGCACACGGGCGCACCGACGTGCAGGAGATCGAGCAGGCCTACGAACTGTTGGCGCCCATGCTCGGCGTGGGGCTGGCCTCGACCCTGTTCGCGGTCGCCCTGCTCGCCTCCGGCATCAACTCCACGGTGACCGCCACGCTGGCCGGGCAGATCGTGATGGAGGGCTTCCTGCGCCTGCGCATCGCACCCTGGGCACGCCGCCTGATCACCCGCGGCATCGCGATCGTGCCGGTGGTGATCGTCACCGCGATCTACGGCGAACAGGGCACCGCGCGGCTGCTGGTGCTCAGCCAGGTGCTGCTGTCGATGCAGTTGCCGTTCGCGGTGATTCCGCTGGTGCGGTTCGTCTCGGACAAGGCAAAGATGGGCGCGCTGGTGGCGCCGCGTTGGCTGATCGCGCTGGCGTGGGTGATCGCGGCGATCATCCTGGTGCTCAACGTGAAGCTGCTGGTGGACACGGTAGCGGGCTGAGTCACGGAACGCCGCGCGCCCATTCAGTTCCATTTGTCATGTCTGGAGGCGGCGTCGATTGCTGTGGAGTACATCGCCCCACGGGGTTGCACCACGCCGATTTCCCGCCGGGAAGACCTGGATGACGCCAACGCCGATGAGACCCAGTGGCTGATCGGGATTGAATGCTGATCGACCGCTTGCTGCCGTAACCCACGCCGCGGCGCTGCGCTCAGCCTGCGCGCGTGGCCACCCGCATCAGGGCGCGGAACCGGCTGCACTGCAGGTGGCTGGTGGCGCGGCAGGCGGCCGCGTGGCGCAGGCCGTCACGCATGGCGGTCATGCGCTGGATGCTGGCGTCCAGTTCATCGGCCTTGGCGGCCAGCCGTGCGCGATCGATGGCGGCCTCACCCTCGACGGCCAGCATCGCCCCGATATCGGCCAGCGACAGACCGGCCGCGCGCCCCAGCGCAATCAGTGCCAGGCGCTCGAGCACGCTCCCAGCGAACACCCG
>NZ_QAIW01000289.1:3544-6995 GCF_003061285.1 Stenotrophomonas sp. HMWF003
TCGTAGTAGCGCAACGCGGACGCCGCCAGGCCAGTGCGACGGGCCACTTCGGCAATGTCCAGTTCCTGCATCCGCTTGACCTCAAGTGCACTTGAAGTGGCAGAGTGCGGCCATCCCTACCCGGCTGGCAAGGCCAGAACGCCCCTTATGACCGACACCACGCAACACGCCCTCTGGAATGGCCCCGCCGGGGATGCCTGGGTACAGGCCCAGCCCGTGCTCGATGACATGTTCGCGCCGTTCGCCGATCACCTGGCCCAAGGCGTTCCGCCCGGTTCGCCATGGAACGTGTTGGACGTCGGTTGCGGCACCGGCGCGGTCAGCCTGGCCATCGCAGCACGGCTGGGCGCTGGCGGCCACTGCACCGGGCTGGACATCTCCGCGGCCATGATCGACATGGCGCGCGAGCGCGCACGCAGCGCCACGTACCCGGTGGACTTCATCGCCGCCGATGCGCAGCGTCACGTATTCGCCCCGGCCGCGGTCGACCACGTGGTGTCACGCTTTGGCGTGATGTTCTTCGACGACCCGGTGCAGGCCTTCACCGGCCTGCGCGTGGCCACCCGCAGCGGCGGCACGCTCCACGCACTGGCGTGGCGTGCCCCGGACGAAAATGCGTTCATGACCACCGCCGAACGGGCCGCTGCGCCCTTGCTGGCGCTGCCCCCGCGCTCGGCCGATGGGCCGGGGCAGTTTGCCTTCGCCGATCGCCAGCGCGTCCTCGACATCCTGGCCGACAGTGGCTGGCGCGATATCGAGGTGACGGCGGTGGACCAGGTCTGCAGCATCCGCACCGCCGACCTGCAGCGGTATGTGTCGTTGCTGGGGCCGGTGGGCGGCATGCTGCGCGACCCGCGGATCGACGCGGCACTGCGTGCCCAGGTGCTGCAGGTGGTGGTGGACGCCTTCGCGCCGTTCGTGCAGGGCGATCGCGTTGCATTCGGTGCGGCATGCTGGGCGCTGCGCGCGGTGGCACCCTGACCGCACGTGCCGTGTCTGCGCTCCTGCCGCCCGCGTTCAGCGCGGCGGCAGGCGCATCAACCATCCTGTGGCCAGCATCGCCAGCAGGGCCATCAGCGCGGCGGCGATGAACGCGTACCCAGCGCCCTGTGCATACGCCGCCCGTGCCAGCACGCCGAGTGCATCCGACGCGGTCGACAGCTCGCCGACCACCACCCGTTCCAGCAGCGCCGGCGACACCGGGCTGCCGGCGGCGGTCAAAGCGGCGTCGGCAGCCGCCCGCACATGGCTGGACAGCACCGCGCCCAACGTCGCAAACCCGATCAGGATGCCGGAGAAGCGTGCGGTGGTACTGATGCCAGACGCCATGCCGGCGCGGTCCGGGGGAATCACGCTCATGATCGCCTTCTGCGTTTCGCCGTTGAGCAGGCCGCCGCCACTGCCCAGCACCGCCATCGCCAGCAGCAGCCCCGGGCCGCTGTGCTGCCACAGCGACAGCGCGATGCCCAGGTTGCCAAGCACCGCCACGCCCAGGCCCAGCACGAGGATTTTTCCCGAGTGCCAGTGCGCGCCCAGGCGCCGACCGAGGAACGGCAGCAGCAGCATCGCCAGCGCGAACGGCAGCATGTGCAGGCCGGCCTGCAGCACACTGTCGCCGCGGACGTTCTGCAGCAGCAACGGCAGCAGCGAGGCCATCACCTGGACTGCGGCCGCATAGGCGAACATTGCGATCACCGCGCCCACCAGCGCCGGTATCCGGAACAGGCGCAGGTCCAGCATCGGCTGGGTGCGGCGCTGTTCAACGCCGATGAAGGCGCCGCCCAGCACCACGCCGGCTACCAGCCAGGGCAGCACAGCGGTGCTGGTCCAGCCTGCCACCGGGCCGCGGATCAATGCCCACGTCCACGACAGCATGCTGCCGGCAAACAGCACTACACCGGCCACGTCGATGCGACGGCGCACCGGGTCGCGCGACTCGGGTACGTAGCGCCCGCTCAGTGCCGCGAGCACCAGGCACAGCGGCAGATTGATGTGGAACGCCCACCGCCAGCCCAGCCAGGTGGCGATGGCGCCGCCGATCAGCGGGGCCAGCACCATGGTCAGGCCCATGATCGCGCCCCATATCGCCCAGGCCCGGGCACGGCGCGCAGGGTCCTGGTGGGCATGGCCGATCAGCGACAGCGCCGGGGCCAGCATGAACGCGGCCGCCGCGCCCTGCCCGGCCCGCGCGAGATACAGCGCACCGGCCTGCGCGGCCAGCCCGCAGGCCACCGAGGTGAGCGCGAACAGCACCAGGCCGATCAGGTACAGGCGTCGCCGACCGATCCGGTCGGCCAGGGTGCCGGCCGGCAACAGCAGCGAGGCAAAGCACAGCACGTAGGCGCTGACCACCCACTCGATGTCGGCGAACGATGCAGACAGGTCGCGTGCAATGGTGGGCAGCACCACGCCGACCACGTTGGTGTCCAGCACCGTCAGCGCGCAGCCGGCCGATGCCAGCAGCAGCACGGCGTCGGTGCGCGGCGCGGGCGTGGCCACGGCAGTGCTCATCCCCGGCTCACGCGCCGGGCACCGTCAGTTTCGCGCGCAGCCGGGCATCCATCTCCGCATCGGTGAGCGCATAACCCAGCACGTCCTGCAAGGTGCCATCGGCGCCCAGCAGGAACCACGACGCGGTATGTTCGAACGTTGCCGCATCGCCCTCGCCCACCTGCCGGTAGCTGACCCGCAGGCTTTCAGCGATGGCGCGAGTACCGGCCTCGTCGCCGCTCAGGCCGATGAACGTTGGATCGAAGGCGGCCAGGTACTCGCGCAGGTGGGCGGGCGTATCGCGTTTGGGATCGATGGTCACGAAGACCACCTGCAGGTCCGCACCCAGCGGGCCCAGCCGGCGTTTGAGCTGCACCGCCTTCACCAGGCTCAACGGGCACACCTCAGGGCAGTGGGTAAAGCCGAAGAACAGCAGCGTGGGCTTGCCGCGCAGACCGTGGATCGACACGGTGCGCCCGTCACTGGCCTGCAATGCCACCGCGTCCAATGCGGCCTGGCCCATGATCGGCGCGTCGGCGGTGCCGCAGCCCGCCAGCAGCATTCCGCCCAGCAGGGCCGCCAGCACGCCGCGCGTCACCGTTCCGCTCCGTGCTGGCCGGCCTGCCCACCCATGCCATCACGCACCACGAAATCCACCGGGAGCGCGTCGCCATGGGCGAACTGCAGGCGGACCCGCACGTGCTGGCCCGCCTGCAGCGGGCGCTTGGGCATCATCAGCATCAGGTGGTAACTGCCGGGCCGCAGCGAGGTGATCCTCCCTGCCGGCAGTGCCAGCCCATCGGGCAGTGCCTGCATGCGCATGACCTCGCCGTCCATGCGCATCGCGTGGATCTGCACCTGGCCGAAGCCGGCCGCGCTGGCCGCCACCAGGCGGTTGGCGGCGCCCCCGTTGTCCAGCTCCACATAGCCGGCAGCCACGCCCGCAGCGGGCGGCGGCAAC
>NZ_QAIW01000290.1:0-1436 GCF_003061285.1 Stenotrophomonas sp. HMWF003
CCGATGAACTCGGCCTTGACCGTGCGCCCGTCGGCCAGCGTCACCTGCACGTCGTCGGCATTGTCGATGACGTGGTGGTTGGTCAGCACCAGCCCGGCGCTGGCATCGATGATGACGCCCGAGCCCAGCGATTCGTTGATGCGTTCCTGCGGCACTTCCGGGAACAGCCGGCGGAAGAACGGGTCGTTGAAGTAGGGGTTGCGTACCCGCACCACCTGCTTGGTGTTGACGCTGACCACCGCGGGCATCGCCCGTTCCAGCATGGGCGCCAGCGACGGCACCGGCTGCCCGGCCACCGAGGCCGGCAGTGCGGCGGTGGCCGGAATGACCAGCGACGCCGGCGCTGCCTCGGCACGGTTGTCCAGGTGCGCGTTGATCGCCGAAGCGACGAAGCCACCGAAGGCGGCGGCAAGGGCGAGCGTGAGCAGGGTGGGGAGCGGTCGCATGGTCCGTCGGTTCCGTAACGAAGAGCGGCGTGGGAGGTAGGAGCCTATATAAGGTAAAGCAAGCTGAATGAGTGTGGCCGCCCGCGCCTAAACCGCGAATGAAATCCGATGCGCCGCGCGGCCGCGATCGTCCCCACCCTGCCGCCTGCCTCGGTTCAACTTGCCGCTGCACGACACCCCTGCTCGGCACGCCGACGGCCAGGATGGACGCCCTGCACGGTCCCCCGTTTTCCACCCCGCCACGTTCCACTGCGCGGTGCCAAGGCAGCCGGATCCGGCCAGCGCCGTCTGCCGTTTCGAGCGCGAAGGCAGCGCAGTTGTGCAGTAAAGGGCAACCAACCGATCCGCGTCCGACACCCAATTGCACACCGCCACGCAACTGCCCGACGCATGCAGGGAAGGCAGGCGCGACAACACGCGTGCGGTGCACGGAAGCTGTTTTAAAGGGGTTTGCTGCCGATGCCAGGTTTGCCGGGCAGCGCTGGCGTCGTCCCGCCAAGCACAGGTGCGGCTCACAGGCTGCGACAAGACCGTTCCACGATGGACCGCGCCGGTATAGCATCGCCAGCGATTTAACTGACCAGGCCCCTTAGGAGGCAATCATGAGCAACGGTAATGGTGTGACCGCGACCCTGTCGCAGGGCGTCGACGAAGTAAAAGAAGTGGCCGGCAACGTGGGCGAGACCATCGCTACCGCTGCTGAAGATGCCGTGGCGTCGGTGAAGAAGACCGTCAAGCGCGCACGCAAGGCTGCCACCACCCAGGTTGCCAAGGTCAAGAAGGCCGTGCAGAAGGCCGAGAAGACCGTCGCCAAGAAGGCCGACAAGGCTGCCAAGTCGGTCGGCAAGACCCTGGCCACCGCCAAGAAGAAGCTGGAAGCGGCCAAGAGCAACGCCAAGGCCGAAGCCGCCTCGCTGAAGAAGCAGGTTGCCAAGAAGAAGGTCGCCGCTGAAAAGGCCGTGACCAAGACCACCAAGGCCGCCAAGAAGG
>NZ_QAIW01000290.1:1446-3106 GCF_003061285.1 Stenotrophomonas sp. HMWF003
CTGTCGGCAAGAAGACCGCCGTGGCCAAGAAGACCGTCGGCAAGAAGGTCGCCGTGGCCAAGAAGGCTGTGGCCAAGAAGTCCGCGACCGCCAAGAAGGTTGTCGGCAAGAAGACCGCCGTGGCCAAGAAGACCGTTGGCAAGAAGGTTGCCGTGGCCAAGAAGGCCGTCGGCAAGAAGACCGCAGCGGCCAAGAAGGTTGTCGGCAAGAAGACCGCCGTCGCCCGCAAGACTGTCGGCAAGAAGGTCGCCGTCGCCAAGAAGACCGTCGGCAAGAAGACCGCCGTTGCCAGGAAGGCCGTCGCCAAGAAGAGCGCCGTGGCCAAGAAGGCTGTCGGCAAGAAGACCGCCGTTGCCAAGAAGGCCGTTGCCCGCAAGGCCGCCCCGGCCAAGCGTGCTGCCAAGCCGGTGGCCCGCAAGGCTCCGGCCAAGCGCGCCCGCAAGTAAGGCGTGACCACGGCGCCTGCCTGCGGGCGGGCGCCGTGATGCGGTTGCAGGGGTGTGCCGCCCTGCGCGCGGGGAACCGTTCTGGTTGCCCCCTCCCCCTTCCGCTTGCACAAAGCTGAAGCGGTTTACGCAATATCCGCGTCAGAATGTTGGCGCGCGTCATGCAGAGATGGCAGAGTCGGGATCTCGAAGTCATGGGACGAAGGAACGCCCGATGTATGCCGAAGCCCTCACCGCCGGTCACGCGCTCATGCGCCTGCACCAGGACCACCGCCTGATCCGTGTCGATACCGTGCTGGACCCGCAGACCTTCCTGGTCAAGCGGTTCGACGGCAGCGAACGCGTGTCCCATCCCTTCGCCTACCAGGTCGAGCTGCTCTCGGTGCAGCCCCGGCTGGAGCTCAAGCAGCTGGTGGGCCAGCCGCTGCGGCTGATCCTGGGCGACGAGTTCGGCGGCCATGGCATCCACGGCTACGTGCGCGAGTTCGCCAGCACCGGCCGCGAGGCGCAGTTCAGCGCCTACCGCGCCGAGATCGCGCCGTGGTTCGCCTTCCTGGACTACACCAGCAACTGCCGCATCTTCCAGGACATGAACGTGCTGAAGATCGTGGAAACGGTGTTCGCCGATTACCCCGACCTGGCCCGCTTCGACTACGACCTGGACACCGGCAAGCTACCCAGGCTGCCCTACTGCGTGCAGTACAACGAGTCCGATTTCGCCTTCGTCTCGCGCCTGCTCGAAGACGCCGGCATCTACTACAGCTTCCGCCACGATGAAGAGGGGCACACCCTGCTGCTCAGCGACGACTCCACCCTGAGCGTGGCGCTGGGCGAGCCGGCCCCGGTGTACTTCCGGGCGGATCAGGGCGTACAGCAGCAGACCGGCCTGCACCGCTGGGGTGCCCGCCGCCGGGTGGGGCCGGGCGCGCATGCGCTGAGCAGTTTCGACTTCAAGCAGCCCAGTACTCCCTTGCGCGTGGTGCGTGGCAACGAGGCGCCGCGGGGCGTGCTGCCCGAACTTACCCAGTACCGTTACGACGGTGCGGCCCGCTTCGCCGACAGCCGTATTGGCGAGGCGCTGGCGGCGGTGCGCAATGAAGAAACCGCGTGGCCCACCAAGCTGTTCGAATGCGCCGGCAACGCCGCCGGGCTGCAGGCGGGCGGCTGCTTCACCCTGGAGCAGCAGCCGGACTTCATCGGCCGCGGTGCTGAAG
>NZ_QAIW01000290.1:3116-6326 GCF_003061285.1 Stenotrophomonas sp. HMWF003
CCAGCGATTTCGCCAGCGCCGAAGTACCCAGCCACGCCATCGAGGCCGAGGTGCTGCGCCGCAAGATTCCCTACCGCCCGCTGCGGCAGACCCCGTGGCCGCGCATGCCCGGCCCGCAGACCGCCACCGTGGTGGGCCCGCCCGGCGAAGAACTGCATGCCGACGCCTACGGCCGGGTGAAGGTGCAGTTCCACTGGGACCGCAAGGAAGACCGCCGCGACAACGGCGCCGAAAACAGCTCCTGCTGGATCCGCAGCGCCAGCCCGTGGGCCGGCGCGGACATGGGCGGGGTGTCGCCGCCGCGCGTGGGCCAGGAAGTGGTGGTGGACTTCCTCGACGGCGACCCGGACCGCCCGATCATCACCGGCCGGGTGTTCAATGAAGAGAACATGCCGCCGTTCGGGCTGGAGGTGAGCGGCCTGAAGTCCAAGACGGTCAAGGGCGCCGGCTGGAACGAAATGACCATGCACGACACCGCCGGTGGCGAGCTGCTCAACATGCGTGCCCAGCGCGACATGGTCACCACCGTGCTCAACGACCAGAACGCCAGCATCCAGAACAACAAGTCCACCGCGGTGGCGGTGAACCACAGCATGAGCGTGGGCGCCAACCAGGACATCAGCGTGGGTGCCAACCGCGGCATCACCGTGACCGGCACCGACACCCTGGGCGTGACCGGCACGCGCACCACCAACGTTACCGGCGCGGTCACCCAGAACTACCAGTCCGGCCAGACCAAGACCATCGCCGCGGCCGGCTACACCGAAACCATCACCGGCGATTTCGGCACCACCCTGACCGGCAACTACACCAGCCAGCGCACCGGTACCTGGAAGGAAACCGTTACCTCCACCTCGCTGCGCCAGGTGATCGGCAAGGTCACCCAGGAGTACTCGGCCGGCCGCGAAACCGCCATTACCGGGCTGGACAAGCGCGGCGTGCAGGGCGCGGTGGAAGATACCAACATCGGCGCGCGCACCGTGGGCGTGGACGGCACCTTCGAGCACGAAGTCACCGGCACCCACAGCCAGCTGTCTAATGGCGACATGACCCTCGGCTCGGCCAGCAAGCTCACTGCGGCGGTGGGCGGGGCCTTCATCGAGATCACCGACGGCGAGATCAAGATCTCCGCCGGCGGCTCGGAAGTGGTCATCAACAGCGGTGGCGTGTCGGTCAACGGCAGCGAGATCAAGCTCAACTGCTGACCGGTCCATCGGAGGGACACCCATGCACGACACCCCCATGCTGCGCGGCATCCAACGCCTCAGCGACGCCTGGCTCGCCGCCGCCGCCGACCCCAGCCGGCGGCTGCTGGTCTGGCGCCTGCCCGCCAATGCCAGCCGCCTGCTGGCCGCCTTCTTCGAGATGCAGCGGCACGACCAGGGCCGCGACACGCCGGACTATTTCCTGCGCGTGGACACGCCCTACGAGCTGGGCTTCCGCTACAGCCGGCAGATCAAGCAGACCCTGCTCGAGCGCTACCTGGGCAGCCAGGACGAACTGCGCGGGCAGGGCATCACGCTCGGCTGGCGCGGCCCGCATGCCGAGCACCCCGACAGCGCCGCCGGCGTGGTGCAGGTGCTGGACAGCTTTGCCGAGCACCACGGCAGCCACCTGCGGTTGCTGGCCGCCGTGCTGGAACCCGAGCGCATGGTGCCCGGTGACGGCTTTGAGCGCTGGGTCGATGCGGCCCTGGCCGCCGGCCCCGGCGACCGCCTGCGCCTGGTGCTGGTGGACACCGAGGAAGACCCGCGCTGGCAGCCGTTGCTGGAGCGCCATGCCGGCGTGGCCGCGCGCATCGCCGCGCCGGTGGACATGTTCGCCATCGCCCGCGACACCGCCTCGCAGTCCGGCGGCACCGGCCCGGAAGTGCTGTATCGCCAGCTGCTGGCTGACCTGATGCTGCTGCTTGAGCGCGGCAGCCCGCAGCAGGTGGTGGGCCGCGCCGAGCGCGCGCTGGGGCTGGCCCAGCGCCACGGCTGGCAGGAGCAGGCGTCGGTGGTGCAGATGATGGTAGCCGGTGCCTGGCTCAAGGCCGGCGACCACGGCCAGGCCATCACCGCCTACCGCCAGGCGCGCAGCGCCGCCGATGCCGCCCGCAGCGCCGGCAATGCCGCCGCGCCGGAGCTGGTCATGCAGAGCTGGTTCGGCGAAGCCGGCTGCTGGCTCACCGCCAAGAACCCCGAGCGCGCCGCGCAGACCTACCTGCAGGCGTCCACCTCGGCGGCCAGCATCCCGCATCCGATGTTCCAGCTGGAAGGCCAGCGCATGGCCGGCTACTGCCTGCTTCAGCACGGCAAGCGCGAGGAAGCGCGGACCCAGCTGCTGGAAGCCATCCGCATCGCCAAGCCGCTCAGCGCACAGGACCGCAAGGCCACTACCCTGCCGCAGGCCCTGTGGGACCTGCTGCAACTGCAGGACCTGCGCCGCGCCGAGAAGATCCAGCTCACAGCCCCGGCGTACCTCGACCAGAACACCGCGCTGCACGCGCAGGCCGAAGAGGCCGCCGCCAAGCTTGGCCCAGCGCCCACCCGCATGCAGCTGGATGTCATCGATGCCCAGCTGCATGCGGGCCTGGAACAGACCTTCCACCGCACCCAGCAGGAACGCGAACGGCTGGTGCAGGGCGGCGACGAATTGTTCCGGAAGATCGTCGCGGTGGGGCGGGAGTTCCTCGACCCGCACTGGAACGGCCTGCCCACCATCGAACACCCGCTCGACCACGAGATTCCGGTCTGGAGCGAACCGCCGGCCATGCAGCCGCTGCCCGATCCCGGCCCGCTGCTGGCCGGTACCGACCTTGCCCACGTCGCACCGCCTGCGGCCACCCCTGGAGTTGTTGCCGCATGAATACCCGCATTCTGGTCATGACCGTCGCCGTGCTGCTGGGCATGGCCATCGTGGTGTGGCTCGGCGTGGAATACCGCGACGAAGTCAAAGCCTTCCTGCGCGCCCTGTTGCGCGCGCTGTAAGCAACACAGGAGTGTTGCCGTGAGCATTGCCGCCAAGCATTTCGATCCGCAGCTGGGCATCGACATCCACATGTACGCGATGCCGCCGTGCCCGCTGCCCACGCCGCACATCGGCCTGGTGCTGGACCCGTTCGACTACATCCCGTTCATCGGCTCCACCATCAAGGTCAACGGCGTGCACCGTGGCACCGCCGGCACCGGCGGGCTGGACATCCACATTCCACTGGGCGTGTGGGGC
>NZ_QAIW01000291.1:0-3111 GCF_003061285.1 Stenotrophomonas sp. HMWF003
CCGTCGTCCTGCGCGCCTGGTCCGTGCACCGCTGGCGCTGGCCGTGTGCCTGCTGCTGGCCACCCCGGCCGTTGCGCTGGCCGACGCCGCCGGCGAGCCCGCCGCCAAGAACCTCGACACCGTGGTGGTCACCGCCTCGGGCAATCAGCAATGGATCAAGGATGCCCCGGCCAGCATCAGCGTGATCTCGCGCGAGGACATCGAGCGCCAGCCCGTGCATGACCTGGGCACCCTGCTCAGCCGCATTCCCGGTGTCACCGGCGGACTCAGCGCCGCCGGCGAACAGTCCAAGATCAAGCTGCGCGGCATGCCGTCCAACTACACGCTGATTCTGGTGGACGGCAAGCGCGTGGGCAGCTCGGCCTCGACCAACTACCGCCCCGACCTGGGCCGCCAGGACCTCAACTGGATCTCGCCGGACCAGATCGAGCGCATCGAAGTGGTGCGTGGCCCGATGTCCTCGCTGTACGGTTCGGATGCGATGGGCGGGGTGATCAACATCATCACCCGCCGCATCGGCGACACCTGGGGCGGCAGCGCCACCCACAGCTACACCTCGCCGCAGGACAGCAAGCGCGGGGATACCCAGCAGATCGGCACCAACTTCTCCGGCCCGCTCACTGAAACCATCGGCATGCGCGTCGGTGCCAGCTACACCAACCGCGACTCGGACCGCAGCAATGGCGGCATGTACGGCAATGCCTATGGCGGCGAGAAGGACCGCAACTTCGATGCCCTGCTGGACTGGAAACTAAGCGACGCGCAGAGCCTGCAGTTCGACGCCGGCTACGGCGTGCAGCAGGCCTTTGCCAGCACCTCGCTGGAAGACGAAGGCGACGGCGCCTGGGGCGCCAGCGAACTCAAGCGCACCAGCCTGTCGCTGAGCCACACCGGCAACTGGTCCTTCGGCACCTCCAAGGTCACTGGCTACTGGACCGAATTCAAGAACGACATCGGCCCGACCGGCCGCTCCGAAGCCAAGGACATGATCCTGGAAGGCAGCCTGAGCACGCCGTTCACCCTGTGGGTGGACCACCAGCTGAGCGTGGGTGGCCAGTGGAAGCGCCAGGAGCTGACCAACACCGACACCATCGGCCAGGCCCCGGTGGACTACGCCGGCAACCCGGTGAACGGCGCATCGCTGGAAGTGGATACCTGGGCGGTGTTCGTCGAGGACGAGCTGAAGCTGCACGAAACGCTTGCCCTCACCCTCGGCGCGCGGCTGGACCACCACGAGCAGTTCGGCAGCCACGTCAGCCCGCGTGCGTACCTGGTCTACCACCCGGCGGAAAGCTGGACGCTGCGGGGTGGCATTTCCAAGGGCTTCCGCGCGCCCAGCCTGACCGAGAACGCGGCGTCGGCGGCGACCCAGTCCGGCGGCCGCGGCTGCGGTTCGCTGCGCCCGCTGGGCTATGTCACCGGCGGCTGCTACATGGCCGGCAACCCGAACCTGGATCCGGAAACCAGCACCAACCGCGAGATCGGGTTCAATTTCGACAACGGCACCGTGGACACCGGGCTGACCTACTTCCATACCGACTTCAAGAACAAGATCGAGTACGAACCCCTGGGCTTCTTCAACGGTTACTGGTGGACGCGCATGGACAATGTCGAGCGCGCCCGCACCAGCGGCATGGAAGGCAACGTCAACCTGAGCCTGGGCGAACACTGGCGCTGGCGCACGGCGGCGACCTGGATGAAGGAAGCCAAGAACCTGACCACCGGCGAGAACCTGATCGACACGCCGGAGTTCTCCGGCTACTCCTCGGTGGACTGGACCCCGGTGGATGCGTTCTCGGCAACGGTGTCGGCGCAGTACACCGGCAAGCAGGCCGGCATCGCCAGCACCTTCATCAAGGCCTACACGCTGTATGACCTGACCGCGGCGTGGCACGTCAACAGCACGCTGACCGTGCGCGGCGGGGTGAGCAACCTGGCCGACAAGAAGCTGTACGCCGAAGGCGCAACCGACTACTTCGTGGCCGGCCGCAGCTACTTCCTGGGCATGGCCGCGCGCTTCTGAGGCGTGCGTGGCCGCGCGCGGGGGCTCCCCGCGCGCGTGCCGATCAGGCGGTCAGCGGTGTGCTGGCCGCCGCGATGTCGGCCACTACCGGCGGGCGCGCCAACGCACGCGACGCGGACTGCGAGAACTGCAGCTGCGCCAGCTGGTGCTGGGCCTGGGTGGCAATAGGGCAAGGCGCGATGCACGGACCCGCTTCAGCGCGTTCGGGCAGGGTGACAACACTCGACATGGTCTGGTTTTCTCGATGCATTCCAATACGCCCCACGGCTCCCCGCCGCGCGGAATGCGCACCCTATATCAAAACGTTTTCGAATGTGTGACGGCCCCTGCACTCCCCCATCGGGCGCGCCAGAATACTGGCGCTGGGCCGAACTCCACAGCTATCATGTAAGCGTTTACACACATACGACGGACATGGACTCCAATACCTCTTCTTCTGCACCGCTCAGCCCGAAGTGGCAGTTCCGCTTCAACTTCTTCAACCAGCATGGCGCCCCGAGTTCGCCGGCCTTCAAGGCCGCGTACAAGCAGCTGCCGTTCGGCGAGAAGATCAAGGTCAACTTCAACTTCTTCGCGCTGTTCTTCAGCTGGATCTACTTCCTGATCCTGGGCATGTGGCGCAAGGCCCTGACCATCCTGGGCCTGTCGATCGTGGTGATGGTGGTGGCCGCCTTCATGCCCAAGGCTGTCGGCAACGGCATCGCCATTGCGTGGTCGCTGCTGATCGCCCTGACCGCCAACTACTCCTATTACCTGGAAAAGGTGAAGGGCGACACCAGCTGGAACCCCTTCGCGGGCATGCGCTGGTAAGCACTGCCCTGACGCGTTGAATCAAAGCCCGGTCGCATGACCGGGCTTTTTTTTGGTTCTTCTCCCATACGCGGGGCAAGAAAGAAACGTGCTTTGACGCTTTTAAGGCGCAGCCGTCGGCGGGTCGGACGCTGGGGCCCCATGCCCTTTCCGGCGAATGTCCTCCGGCGTCGGCCTGCGGCCGCCCCCTCCCCCTTTATTTCGCCTCCAAGGGCAGGGGGCCCCAGCGCCCGACCCACCGACAGCGCCAGAAAAGCCTGGCTTCCCCTGCTTACCGC
>NZ_QAIW01000291.1:3121-11176 GCF_003061285.1 Stenotrophomonas sp. HMWF003
AAGCCTGGCTTCCCCTGCTTACCGCGAGCCGAGCCCCGTAGCAGCCGGTAGGCTCCTGGGCAAAATAAAGGAGGAGGCCGCCCCGCGGCCGGGGGACATTTGCGCCAGGGGCCTACCGGCTGCTACGGGGCCCTCACGCTCGCGACCCGCCCGATCGGAGACGCCAGCCGCGGCACCTTGCACACCCGGCCACGCGCGTCGCGTCGTGCGCACTTTGCGACGGCCCTTGCCACAAGACGCTTCCCTCCGATGGAAGAAGAACCATGTTTGGTTCTTCGTCCATTCGCAGGGAAAATACGTGGCGTCCGTACCAACCACCCGTTGGTACCTACCGGTTTGGCGCGATGCGGTGCGCGCCTCAGCCCAGCGTCAGGCGGCCGTGCCACAGCCCCCATACCGCCGCCAGCGCCACCGCCAGCACGCACACCGCGATCACCCGCTCCACCGGGGTGAACACCGGCTGCCCGTGCTGCTGCTTGGCCAGCGCGAACATCAGCATGCCCGGTGCATACAGCAGTGCCGACAGCAGCACCTGCGTCACCCCGCCGGCATACACCAGCCACAGTGCGTACACGGTGGCCAGCACCGCCACCACCAGATCGCGCCGACGCGGTGCCGACGGGTCTGCGTACCCTTCGCCACGCCAGGCCACCTGCACGCCATAGGCGGCCGAGAACAGGTACGGCACCAGCGCCATCGATGCGCCCAGCAGCACCAGGCTGGTGTAGGTGCTGGCACTGAACAGGGTGATCAGCAGGAACAGCTGGATCAGCCCGTTGGTCAGCCACAGCGCGTTGGCCGGCACATCGTTGGCGTTCTGCCGGGCCAGGAAGGCCGGCATGGTGCCGTCGCCGGCCGCGGCATGCAGCACTTCGGCGCACAGCAGCACCCAGGCCAGCAACGCACCCAGCACCGACACGACCATGCCGATGATGATCAGGCGCGCGCCCCACGGGCCGACGATGGCCTCCAGCACGAATGCCATCGACGGATTGTGCAGGTGGGCCAGCTGCTGCTGGCCCAGCACGCCCATCGACAGCAGGTTGACCAGCATCAGCAACGCCAGCACGCCCAGGAAGCCGATCACCGTGGCGCGGCCGACATCGGCGCGGCGTGCCGCCCGGCGCGAATAGATGCTGGCGCCTTCGATGCCGATGAACACCCACACGGTGATCAGCATCATCCCGCGCAGCTGCCCGCCAAGACTGCCCAATGACAGCGTGCCCCAGAAATCGGCGGTGAAGACCTCCAGCCGGAAGCCGACGGCGGCAATCACCACGAACACCACGATCGGCACCACCTTGGCCACGGTGACCACCGCATTGATCAGCGCCGCCTGGCCGATCCCGCGCAACACCATCGCGTGCATGGCCCACAGCAGCACCGATGCACAGGCAATGGCCTGCCAGGTGTTGCCCTCGCCGAAGGCCGGCACGAAGTAGCCCAGCCCGCTGAAGATCAGTACAAAGAAGCTGACGTTGCCCAGCAGCGAGCAGATCCAGTAGCCCCACGCCGACGAAAAGCCGATGTAGTCACCGAAGCCTGCCTTGGCATAGGCGTAGATGCCGGCGTCCAGCTGCGGCTTGCGGTTGGCCAGGTTCTGGAAGACGAACGCCAACATCAGCATGCCCAGGCCGCTGATCGCCCAGCCCAGCAGCGCCGCGCCGGGACCGGCACTGCGCGCGATGTTCTGCGGCAGCGAGAAGATGCCCGCGCCCACCATCGACCCCACCACCAGGGCGGTGAGTGCGGCCAGGCCAAGCCGGTTGGAAGGCGTCGTCATGGGGCGTCATCCTGACAGAGCGTGCGGGGCCATGGGAACGCACCCGCTGCGCAGATCAGGTGAGTGACGGCGTTGGCGCACGCTGCCCTGGCTGCCGGCGGGGGTCCGCCAGCCCCGGTGGTAGCATGCGCGATCCATGCGTTGCGCGGTCGCGCGCGATGCCCACCGCCTGGACACACGCCCGCCATGTCCCAACAGAACCGTCTTGCCTTCCTGGATGCCCTGCGCGGGCTGGCCGCCGTGTACGTGGTGCTGTTCCACGTGATGGCGATGCCGGTACCGGCGCTGGCCACCGGTTCGGTACTGGGCGCGGTGCTGGCCATGGGGGGTACCGGGGTGGCGTTGTTCTTCATCATCAGCGCGTTTTCGCTGGCCTACACGATGCCGCGCCACGCACGGGCACCCCGCCCGCTGCTCAGCTTCTACCTGCACCGTGTGTTCCGCATCGCGCCGTTGTTCTTCGTGCTGCTGGCGTTTTCGATCTGGCGCGATGGCCGCGGCAGCCACCCGGGGCACCCGGTGACCGAGATCCTGGCCAATGTCACCTTCACCTTCAACCTGTTCGATGGCTGGGAAACCGGGATCGTATGGGCCAGCTGGGCGATCGGTGTGGAGATGCTGTTCTACGCGGTGTTTCCACTGCTGTTCCGGATCATCGACACCCCGCTGCGCGCGTGGGCGGCGGCGGGGCTGGCCACGCTGGCCAGCGGCCTGGCGATGTCGGGGCTGCTCGGCGCCGGCGGGCTGGATGCCGTCACGGCCTACGGGTTGCTGCGCCACCTGCCGGTGTTCCTGTACGGCATTGCGGCCTACCACCTGTTCAACGCCCTGATCACGGTTCCGGCCGCGACGGCACACCGTTACTGCCTTGCGGCACTGGTGGCGGGAAGCGTGCTGCTGGTGGCGCTGGTGGTCGGCAGTGCGCAGGCGGTGGTCGGGCCCGGGGCCGGCTGGGTGCTGTTCGGCGCAGCCTACGCGGCGGTGCTGATGGGCCTGTCGCGATTCCCGGTGCGCCTGCTCGTCAACCGCGTCACCACGTGGCTGGGGCAGGTCAGCTATTCGCTGTACCTGGGCCACCCGATCGTGGTGGCCCTGTTGATGCCGGTGTTCCGCCGCATCTACGCGGCGGTGCCACAGCCCGACCTGGCCTGGCTGGCCTGTGCGGCGTTGACGCTGGCCATCGCACTGCCGCTGGCGCAGCTGGGCTATCGGGTGATCGAAGTCCCCGGCATCCGTGCCGGGCACCGCGTGCTGGCGGCCCTCAACGCGCGCCGTGCGCAGCCTGCGCAGGGCGCCAACCGCAGCGAATGATCAGAACGACTGCCAGTCGCCACCGACCACGGCCGGTGCCGCATCGCGATCACGCTGCTTCGGCGTGGGCGCGGGCGTACGGACAACGCGCGGTGCGCGCACGCTGACCGGTGCGGTCGCCGCGCCGGTATCGATGCGGAAGATCGCCACGGCGGTACCCAGGTGCTGGGCCTGCTCTTCCATCGCACGGGCGGCCGCGGTGGCTTCTTCCACCAGCGCGGCGTTCTGCTGGGTGGTTTCGTCCATCTGGGTGATGGTCTGGTTCACCTGCTCGATGCCCGCGGACTGCTCCTTCGACGCCGCCGAGATCTCGGCCATGATGTCGTTGACGCGGCGTACGCCACTAACGATTTCCTGCATGGTGTCGCCGGCGGTGCGCACCAGTGCCGAGCCCTGGGTGACCTGGCCGACCGAGTCGTCGATCAAGGTCTTGATCTCCTTGGCCGCACCGGCCGAGCGCTGCGCCAGCGCGCGCACTTCGGAGGCCACCACCGCAAAGCCGCGGCCCTGCTCACCGGCACGGGCTGCTTCAACGGCGGCGTTCAAGGCCAGGATATTGGTCTGGAAGGCAATGCCGTCGATCACCGAAATGATCTCGGCGATGCGCTTGGACGAGGCCTCGATACCGGCCATGGTGGTCACCACCTGGCCCACCACCTGCCCGCCCTGCGACGCCACCTCGGCCGCGTTGGCCGCCAGCGTGTTGGCCTGCACGGCATGATCAGCGTTCTGGCGCACCGTGGAGGTCAGTTCCTCCATCGACGCCGCGGTTTCTTCCAGGCTGGCCGCCTGCTGCTCGGTGCGGCGCGACAGGTCGCTGTTGCCCGAGGCGATCTCGCCGGCGGCCAGGTTGATGCTGGCCGTGGCCTGCTGGATGCGGCCGACGATATCGGTCAACTGGGTCACGGTGGTATCGGCGTCGTCGCGCATCTGCGCGAACACGCCATGGAACTGCCCGTGCATGCGCGCGGTGAGGTCACCGGCGGCGATCGCCCGCAGCAGCGCGGAGATCTGCTGCAGGTTGTCGTCGCTGACCTGCATCATGGTGTTGAGGTTTTCGACCATGCCGCGGAAGTCGTGGTCGAAGCGCACCACGTCGCCCCGCTGGCTGAAATCGCCCAGCGCGGCGGCACCGGCCAGGTCGCGGATCTGGGTATTGATCGCGCGCAGGTTGGCCTTGGTGGTATCCATCGCCTCGGTGAAGCGCGCCTGCTCGCCCGGCAGGCGGTCCATGTCCTGGGACAGGTCGCCCACCGCATAACGCTGCATCACTTCGACCAGGCGGCGGGTGACGGCGATGTTGGCGCCGACCAGCTGGTTGGTGTCGCCCACCATCTGCCCGTATTCGCCCGGGAAGGATTGCGCGTCCATGCGGTAGCTGAGCTCACCGGCTTCATGCCGCTGCGCCATTTCGCCCTGTGCGGCCATCACCGCGCGCACCTGGCTGCGCATGCGCTGCATCGATTCGAGCAGGCGTCCCACTTCATCATTGCGCGGCGGCGGCAGCGCGGTATCCAGGCGGCCTTCGGCAACATCGGCCGACAACCGCACAGCTTCGGCCAACGGGCGGATCGCCTGGCGGCGCAGCAGCACGTAGACGCTGGCGCTGAGTACCAGCGCAGCACCCAGGCCCACGGCCAGGATGATCCACAGCAGCGAACGCGCCTGCGCGGTGATCAGGTCGTGCGGCACCACCACGCCCAGGGCGAAGCGCTCCTGGCTGGTGCCGATGCGCAGCGGCACATACGCCTTCACGTTGCCGGCGGCATCCACGCTGAAATCTTCGTAGGGCTTGTCGGCGCCCACCGCGGCCAGGATCCGGCGGGTGGCGGCATCGTCGCGACGCTTGCCGATCTCCTTGGCATCCTGCGCAGCCAGCACGATGCCGCCCGGGGAAATCAGTTCGACGTGGCCTTCGCCCATCGGGCGCAGCGCAGCCAGGCGCTCCTGCAATGCGGCCAGGCCGAAGTCGACGGTGACCGCGCCGAGGAACGTGCCCTTGTCCAGCACCGGGGTGGACAGGGTGGTCATCAGCACGGGCTTGCCGGCAATTTCATAGCGATACGGTTCGGCCACGGTCTGGCGCTTCAGCACGCGCGGACGCAGGTACCAGTCGCCATCGCCCGGCACGTCGTAGCCCTTCAGCGGGTCCTGCTTGGGCGTGCCGTCCTGCCAGGACCAGTAGCTCATGAAACGGCCCGTCGCGTCGTGTGCTTCCGCATCGACGAACTCGCTGTCCTTGCCGTCGAAGGCCTGCGGCTCCCACAGCGTTCCCAGCCCCACCCACTCCGGGTGCGAGCGCAGCTGCTGTTCGACCACGTGCGAGGCGGTGGCCCGGGTCAAGCCGCCGGCAGCGTGCTGCACCACCAGGCTGTCGGCCAGCGCCTGGCTGGTGGAGAACGCATTGGCCAGGTCGGCACCCACCCGGCGCGATTCGGCATTGGCCTCGCTCTGCATGGTCTGCCGCGACGAATCGATCAGCGCCTGGCTGGCTTCGCGGTAGCTGATGGCGGCGGTCACGCCGAAGCAGAGCATGGCGATCAGCGCGGTTCCCAGCATCAGCCGGTTGGCGATGCTGCCGGGGCGCTGGGAGGAAATCGGGCGGGACGCAGGCATGGGGGGCGGTTCCGGAAAAAGGGTCGGATCAGCGGTCGCCCGGGGGCGCCACTACGGCTTCGCGCAGTCCATTGCGGTCCGGGTGGCGCGGTGCAACTCACGGCCAGCCCTTGCCCCGATCGCAGACATCGGGGCATTGAGCTGGATAACGGCGCTGGCGCGCCGATGTTGAGGACCGTTTCCTGACCCCGTTCAGTGTTCGCCGGGGCGCGCGGCCTGCTCCCCGGTCGAACGCCCCACGCGCTCGACCAGGGTCTGGCTGGCCGCGTTGAGCCCGCGCACCTCCACCTCGGCCCCATGCGCGCGCAGCTTGTCGACCACCCGCTCCAGCGCCGCCACCGCACTGAGGTCCCAGAAGTGCGCGTCGGTCAGGTCGATCACCACCCGCGAAGGCACCTGGTGCAGGTCGATGCTGGCGGCGAACTGGCCGGCCGAGGCGAAGAACACCTGGCCGCTGACCGTGTACACGCGGCTGCCGTCGGCCAGCACCGTATCGCCCACCTGCAGCATGCGCCCCACCTTGCGGGCGAAGAACAGCGCCGACAGCAGCACCCCGGTCAGAACGCCTTTGGCCAGGTCGTGGGTAGCCACGGTCACCACCACGGTGGCGATCATCACCATCGAAGAGCTTTTCGGATGCTGGCGCAGCTCCTGGAACGAGCGCCAATGGAACGTGCCGATGCTGACCATCACCATCACCGCCACCAGCGCCGCCATGGGGATCTGCCGCACCCACTCGGCGCCGTACACCACCAGCAGCAACAGCAGTACGCCGGCCACCAGGCATGACAGCCGCCCGCGCCCGCCGGACGACACGTTGATCACCGACTGGCCGATCATCGCGCAGCCGCCCATGCCGCCGAACAGCCCGGCGGTGATGTTGGCCAGGCCCTGCCCGGCGCACTCGCGGTTGCGCTGGCTCGGGGTGTCGGTCATGTCTTCCACGATCTGCGCGGTCATCATCGACTCCAGCAGGCCCACCACCGCCAGCGTGGCCGACACCGGCAGCAGCAGGCGCAGCGTGTCCCAGGTGAGCGGCACGTCCGGGAACAGGAACACCGGCAGGCTGTCAGGCAGCGCGCCCATGTCGCCCACGGTGCGCACGTCCCAGTGCAGGCCGATCGACAACGCAGTGAGCACGACGATCGCCACCAGCGGCGAGGGCACCGCGCGGGTTACGCGGGGCAGCAGGTAGATGATCGCCAACCCGGCCGCGCACACGGCCCACACGTGCCACGAACGCCCGATCAGTTCCGGCATCTGCGCCAGGAAGATCAGGATCGCCAGCGCGTTGACGAAGCCGGTGATCACCGAGCGCGACACAAAGCGCATCAGCACGCCCAGCTTCAAGGCGCCGGCGAGCACCTGCAGCAGCCCGGCCAGAAGGGTGGCCGCCAGCAGGTACTGCAGGCCGTGGTCCTTGACCAGGTCCACCATCACCAGCGCCATCGCACCGGTGGCCGCCGAGATCATGCCCGGCCGACCGCCGGCGATGGCGGTGACTACCGCGATACAGAACGAGGCATACAGCCCCACCTTGGGGTCGACCCCGGCGATGATCGAAAACGCGATCGCCTCGGGAATCAGGGCCAGCGCGACCACGGTCCCGGACAGCAGGTCACCGCGGATATTGCCGAGCCATTGCTGGCGCAGCGGGTAGGAAACAGACATGGGCAGACTCCGCGCGCCGGCGATACGCACGGCGCGCTGTGTGATGAAGACAGGACACTCCCTGGAACCCGGCAGCGGCACGGGCGCGTGGTCAACGCGGCATCAGGGTGGGGTCATCACGATCCAGCGGGGCGGGCAACGGCGGCGCGCAGGATAACGCAGCGGTGGGGTCGGCTCAACGCCGGTTGACCGGCTGCGCACGGCGCGCGCACGATGCCCGCTGGATCCCGACGACAGGTGGCAGGCATGTACGGTTTGATCGGCAGGATGTTGATTGCCCCCGGGCAGCGCGATGCCGTCATCGCGATCCTCCTGGAAGGTACCGATGCCATGCCCGGCTGCCGCAGCTACGTGGTGGCCCGCGACCCCACCGACGCCGACGCGCTGTGGATCACCGAGGTGTGGGACAGCCAGGAGCACCATCGCGGCTCACTGGCACTGCCCGCCGTGCAGGCCGCCATCGCCCGGGCGCGGCCGCACATCACCGGGTTCGGCGAACGTTTCGAGACCGCGCCGGTGGGGGGCGTGGGGCTTTAGAGCCCTACGCCCGGGCCGCGGCTCAGCGGGCAAACCGCCGGGCCCCGGCCACGCAGCTCACCGCACACACGGTGACCGCCAGCATCGTCCAGCTCACCTGCTCGTGCAGCAGCAGCGCGGCCAGGCCCAGCCCGAAG
>NZ_QAIW01000291.1:11193-11857 GCF_003061285.1 Stenotrophomonas sp. HMWF003
CAGCTGGCCCACCGCGGCGATGCCTCCCTGGGCCAGCCCGCGATACCAGAACATGAAGCCGACCAGCATGCTGAACACCGACACGTAGCCCAGGCTCCACCAGGCCGGTGCGCCGATGGTGGCCAACGTGGGCGGCCAGCGCATCCACATCAGCGCCACCATCAGCGGCAACGCCAGCAGCAGCGCCCAGCTGATCACCTGCCATCCACCCAGCGTGCGCGACAGCCGCGCCCCTTCGGCATAGCCCAGCCCGCACACCACCACCGCCGCCAGCATCAGCAGGTCGCCCTGCAACGACGCGGCACCGCCGCCGAGCAGCGCATAGCCGGCGACCGAGGCACTGCCCAGCAGCGAAAACCCCCAGAACGCCGGGCGCAGCCGTTCGCCGCCGCGCACCACGCCGAACACCGCCGTGCTCAGCGGCAGCAGGCCCAGGAACACGATCGAGTGCGCCGAGGACACATGCTGCAGGGCCAGGGCGGTGAGCAGCGGAAAGCCCACCACCACGCCCAGCGCCACCACCAGCAATGACGCCAGCGCGGTGCGTGCCGGACGCGGTTGGCGCAGCACCCGCAGCATCACCGCGGCGATCAGCGCGGCGATGCTGGCGCGCGCGGCGGTCAGCAGGGTGGGATCGATGTCGGCGACCGCCACGCGCGCCAGC
>NZ_QAIW01000292.1:0-1688 GCF_003061285.1 Stenotrophomonas sp. HMWF003
CCCCGGCCGCCCCCGCCAGTGCGGACGGCTACGCCAGCAGCGCCGAGGAGGCGCAGCAGGCCAAGCAGGCCTCGCGGCGTAGCGTGGATGACGTCAAACAGCAGCAGGCGGCGTTGTTCAGTCGCCGCTTCACTGTGGAAAACAGCCTCACCTACGCACGCTATGACCGCAAACAGGTGACGCTCAACGGCTTCCTGGCGCTGGATGCGATCTTCCTGGGCAACATCGCCATCGAGAACGTCGAATCGGACACGCTCACCTACAACCTGGCCGCGCGCTGGGGCGTCAGCCCCCGCCTGACCCTGAACCTGGACGTGCCTTACCTGGCCCGCAAGACCGTGTTCCAGAAGGGCGGTGCCGGCGGTTCGGCCGCGGCGATCGCCCAGGAAGAAACCACCGGCAACGGCATCGGCGATGTCGGCCTGAGCGCGAACTACCGGTTGTTTGCCGAGCATGGTCGCTGGCCGGAAACGGTGCTCACGGTAGGCGCGACCGCGCCGACCGGGCGTGCGCCGTATGGCCTGGACTGGACGGTGCTGGAGCGCGACGACGATGACTTCATCCGTTTCGCGGTGCCCGAACAGCAGCCCACCGGCAACGGCGTGTGGCAGGCCAATGTGGGCCTGTCGGCAGTGAAGACCGCCGATCCGGCGATCCTGTTCGCCAACATCGGCTACATCCATTCCTTCCCGCGCAGCTTCGACGACCTGGACGCCAACCCGGATACGGTCAACCCGGGCGAGGTGAAGCTGGGCGGGTCGTATTACTTCGGCGCGGGCGTGGCGTTCGCGTTCAACGAGCGCACCAGCCTGAGCATTTCCTTCAGCGACAAGCTGAGCAGCCGCGCGTCCACGCGCTACCGCGATGGGCAGTGGTTCAAGGTGATCGGCAGCGACGCCAACGCCGGCACGCTCAACCTGGGCATCACCTACGCACTGAACCGCAATACCACCTTGGTGAGCCTGCTGGGCATCGGCCTGACCCCGGACGCGCCGGACTTCACCCTGGCCTTCAAGGTGCCGTACATGCTGTGAGCGGTGCCGCTCACAGCATGTACGGTGTGCATTCCACCTAAACCCCGCGCCGTTGGCGCGCCCCCTTTAACAAAAAGGGGGCTCTTCGGCGGATAGATTTGCGGAGTGCTGCTGAGGGTATTCGGGAGCAGGGCATGCTTCGGCGGTGCTTCGTCCTCAGCGCAACTCGGGGAGGGCGAGCTGGTGCTTGCGGCAGAGTCGGTAGACCGTTACCCGTGAGACCTGCATGTCGCGGGCGCAGGCGGTGATGTTGAATTCGTTCTGGCGCAGCGCGTGCAGCAGCGCGTCGCGTTCGGCCGATCGGCGCGCGTCATGCAGCAGCCGCTGCGGCATGTCCAGCTGCGCCGGGACCAGCTCCAGGTCGGCGGCACTGATCAGTTCGCCGTCGGTGACAATCGCCGCGCGCTGGATGCGGTTGAGCAGCTCGCGCACGTTGCCCGGCCAGTGGAAGCGTTCCAGTGCGCGCCTGGCATCGGCGCTGAAGCCGCGCGCGCGGGTGACGTGGCGGTCGCGGAAGCTGGCCAGGAAGTGCTGGGCCAGCAGCAGGATGTCGCTGCCGCGGTCGCGCAGCGGCGGCAATGGCAGGCGCAGCACGTTCAAGCGGTAGAACAGGTCGCGGCGGAACTGCCCGCGCTCCACCGCCTGTTCCAGGTC
>NZ_QAIW01000293.1:0-4853 GCF_003061285.1 Stenotrophomonas sp. HMWF003
ACCCGTACCCGACCCAGCCTGTGCAATCGCACACCCGGCTTTTCAGCTGTTGCGTTCGGGTTTGGCCTGTAGGCAAAACCTCCAACGACGCAAGTAATCAGACACAAAAAACGCCGGCTTTCGCCGGCGTTTCGAGATTCGGTTTCCGATGAAACCAGAATCGATTACTTCTTGATCAGGAACTCTTCGACCTTCTTGCCCTTGGTCGTCAGCGCGGCCAGCCAGCGCGGCTGCTTGCCGCGGCCGGTCCAGGTTTCCTTCGGGTTGGCCGGGTTGCGGTACTTCGGGGCAACCTTGCCCAGCTTGCGCACGGCCTTCTTGGCCGGGGCCTTGGTTGCCTTCGCTGCACGGCCGCGGGCCGGGGCGACGCCGCCGAACACCTCTTCGATCGAATACCCGTGCGCCTTCGCCAGCTTCGTCAGCTGCGTGCGCACCTTGGTTACCGCCGGGCGCTTGGCCACGATGGTCTGCTGCTTCTTTGCGTTCTTGATCAGGGCGCCCAGCTCTTTGGCGGACAGGCCACTCAGGTCAATGCTCATCAACTACTCCGGAATCTATTTAAGGACGGGGTGGGCCAGTCCTTGGCGTCGGCGACAGCATACATATCCCGCCGGGTGCTGCACAGAGTTAACCGGGAGATTCAATCGTATGGCGCAAAAGAAAAGCCGGGATATTCCACCCGGCTTTCTTCCATCCCCTGTTTCGGTCAGCCCGCCAGACGGGCCAGCAGCGTCTCGCGGTCCAGGCTCTCGGCCTCGCTCGCACTGCGCGGCCGGTACTCGTAGGTCCCGGCCGCCAGGCCGCGCTCGGACACCACCACCCGGTGCGGCACGCCAATCAACTCCATGTCGGCGAACATCTGGCCCGGGCGCAGGCCGCGGTCGTCCAGCGCCGCGTCCAGCCCGGCCGCCTGCAGCTGCGCAAGCAGCTCGGCTGCCGCCGTGGCCACCGCCTCGTCCTGCTTCGGGTTGATCACGCACACCACCACCTGCCACGGGGCCATCGCCGCCGGCCAGATAATCCCCGCCTCATCGTGGTTCTGCTCGATCGCCGCTGCCACGATGCGCGAAATACCGATGCCGTAGCAGCCCATCGCCATCACCGCCGCCTTGCCGTTCTCATCCAGCACCGTGGCCTTCAGCGCCTGTGCGTACTGGCGACCCAGCTGGAACACATGACCCACTTCGATGCCGCGCGCGATCTTCAGCTCGCCACCGTCGGTGGCGCGGTCGCCGGCCTTGGCATTGCGGATGTCGGCCACGTCCGGCTCGGGCAGGTCGCGGCCCCAGTTGACCCCGGCGAAATGGAAACCCGCCTCATTGGCGCCGATCACGAAGTCGGCCATCGCCGCCACGTCGCGGTCGGCCACGATGCGGATCGGCTTGACCGGGTTGAGCGGGCCCAGGAAGCCCGGCTCGCTGCCCAGATGCGCCGTGATTTCCGCTTCGCCGGCCATGCGGTGGCCCTGCAGGCCCTCCACCTTGCCCAGCTTGATCTCGTTGACCTCGTGGTCGCCCCGCACCAGCGCCAGCACGAACCCGGCTTCGGTCATCAGCGCGATCGACTTCACGGTGCGCTCCAGGCCCAGGCCCAGCAGCTCGGCCACCGCTTCGCAGGTCTTCTGGGTCGGCGTGTCCACCTTGCGCATCGCTTCGCTGGCCGCAGCGCGGGCGCCCGGGGCGGCGGCCACGGCCGCTTCCATGTTGGCCGCGTAGTCCGAGCCGGTGGAGAACACCAGCGCGTCTTCGCCGGAGTCGGCGATCACGTGGAATTCCTGCGAGGCGTCGCCGCCGATCGCGCCGGAATCGGCCTGCACCATGCGGAAATCCAGGCCCAGGCGGGTGAAGATACGGCTGTAGGCCGCCTTCATGTTCTCGTACTCGCGCACCAGGCAGTCATCGTGCAGGTGGAAGGAGTAGGCGTCCTTCATCAGGAACTCGCGCGCGCGCATCACGCCGAAGCGCGGGCGGATCTCGTCGCGGAACTTGGTCTGGATCTGGAAGAAGTTGACCGGCAGCTGCTTGTAGCTGGACAGCTCCTGGCGCGCGAAATCGGCCGCGGCTTCTTCGGCGGTCGGGCTGTAGCAGAACACCTGGTCCTTGCGGTCCTTGATCTTCAGCAGCTGCGGGCCGAACTTTTCCCAGCGCCCGGTGGTTTCCCACAGTTCCTTGGGCTGGATGGTCGGAATCTGGAATTCCACCGCACCGGCGCGCTCCATTTCCTCGCGCACGATGCGCTCGACCTTGCGCAGCACGCGCAGGCCCAGCGGCGACCAGGTGTACAACCCCGAGGCCAGCTTGCGGATCATGCCCGCGCGCAGCATCAAGCGGTGGCTGGTGAGCTCCGCGTCACTGGGGGTTTCCTTGGTGGTGTGCAGGTGGAACTGGGAAAGGCGCATCGTCGGCTTCGCTGAACGGCAGAAGCCGATATTCTGCCAGCCCGGCCGCCGCCCTGCCCATCACGGCCCTGGCCGCGGGTGCAACGGTCGGCTGCCGGCGGCAACCGGCCCGGCCGTCAGGTGCCGGTGGCCGGCTTGCAATAGGCCTGGATCGCGGCCTCGGCCAAGGTCTTCTGGGCCGCGCGCTGCGGGTCGGTCAAGGCGGTGTCGGCCTTGCCGTCGCCATTGGTGTCCTGCATCACCACACCCTGGCCATTGAGCAGGGTGAGGTTGCCGCGTGCGGTGGTGCACGCGCTGGACTCTGCC
This sequence comes from Stenotrophomonas sp. HMWF003, assembly GCF_003061285.1. Lineage (NCBI taxonomy): Bacteria > Pseudomonadati > Pseudomonadota > Gammaproteobacteria > Lysobacterales > Lysobacteraceae > Stenotrophomonas > Stenotrophomonas sp. HMWF003. The sequence goes on from NZ_QAIW01000293.1 coordinate 2,705, forward strand.
GGGGCGGCGGCGGCCGTGGCGGCTGGCCGGGTGGCCGGCGCGGCGGTTTCCACCTTGCGTGCTTCGTATTTCTGGCCGGTCGGGGCTTTTTCCGAATACTGGGTCACGCCATTGGCGTCCTTCCACTTGTAGACGGTACCGGCGTGGGCCGAGGCGCTGGCGAGCAGCAGCAGGCAGCACAGCGAGGGCAGGGCACGCATGGCAACTCCGGGCATCAGGGCAAGGCGCCGATTGCAGCACCCCGGCCCGGTGCTGGCAAGCCGCCGGCGACCGGCGGGCCGGTGGGTACCGGCAACGGTCGCCACCGCCCCATGGCGACCGGGCTGCCCCAAAGGCCACCACACCCACTAAACTGGCCGGTATGGATCAGATGAAACCCCCGCCGCGCTCCCGCAGCATCTACCTGCTGCCCAACCTGTTCACCACCGCAGGCCTGTTCGCCGGCTTCTACGCGATCATCGCCGCGGCCAATGGCGACTTCGTCAACGCGGCCATCGCCGTGTTCGTGGCCGCGGTCATGGACGGCCTGGACGGCCGCGTGGCCCGGTTGACCGGGACCAGCAGCGAATTCGGCGTGCAGTACGACTCGCTGGCCGACCTGGTCAGCTTCGGCATGGCTCCGGCGCTGGTGATGTACCACTGGTCGCTGTCGTGGCTGAAATTCGACGACCCGGTCTGGGGCCGGGTCGGCTGGGCAGTGGCGTTCCTGTATGCGGCCTGCGCCGCGCTGCGGCTGGCCCGCTTCAACACCCAGGTCACCGTGGTCGACAAGCGCTGGTTCGTTGGTTTGGCCAGCCCGGCCGCCGCCGGCCTGATGATGTCCTTCGTCTGGGCCTTCGCCGATGGCAACCTGGGCTGGGACGGCAATCAGCTGCGGTATGTCTCGCTGGGCGTGACCCTGGTGGCGGCATTGCTGATGGTCAGCCGGATCCGCTTCTGGAGCTTCAAGGGCAGCGGCGAACGCGGCCCGCGCGCTGACCGCGTGCCGTTCCTGGCCCTGGCGCTGGTGCCCATTGCCATCGCCATCATGGTCATCGACCTGCCGCGGGTGCTGTTTGCCGTCGGCATCGTGTACGCCCTGTCCGGGCCGTGCTGCTGGTTGTGGCAGCGCGCCCGCAAGACGGCCGAGCCCCGCGCGTGAGCGAGTCCGGCCTGCCGCCGCTGTGGTCCCCGGCGCAGCAGTCGTGGCTGCAGGCGATGGGCTACACCGTGTTCGTGGACGGGCAGATCGAGGAGGTCGCCGCCGCACCGATCACGCTGAGCGTGGCCGCCAGTGCCGCGCCGGCCGAGCGTGCCGCAGCGCAGCCAGCCCCCGCATCGGCAGGGGACGCCCCCGCGCATGCCGCGCCGCCGCCGCGGCGCAGCGCACCGACCAGCATCGATGCACCACCGGCCGCTGGCAGCCGCACCGCCGGCGATACCCCGGCAGCGCCGCGCGAACGCGCCAGCGGTAGCGGCCGTCGCCCGGCAGTGCGCATGCCTGACCGCCTGCAGATCGCCCTGCTGCGCGCGTCCGGCTGCAATCCCGCCGAGCCGGAGACGCAGGCGTTGATGGCCGGCTGGAACCTGGACGACCTGCGCGGCAATGCCGCCGCCAAGCGCGCGCTGTGGCCGCACCTGCGGGCCCTGCGCAAGCGGGGCCGGCCGTGAGCGCGGTCAGTTCGCCCCGCCCGATGGCGTTGCGCGCGCTGCGCGAAAGCGATATCGACGCCCTGATGCCGATCGAACTGCGCGGTTACCCGTTCCCGTGGACGCGCGGCATTTTCGTGGACTGCCTGCGTGCGGGCTATCCGGCGCTGGCGCTGGAGGATGACGGCGTGCTGGTGGGCTACGGCGTGCTCAGCATCGCGGCCGACGAAGCCCATGTGTTGAATGTCTGCGTGGATCCCCAGAGCCAGTCGCGGGGCCTGGGCCGGTTTCTGTTCCGCGCACTGGTCCAGCTGGCACGCGACCACGGCGCCCAGCGCGTCTTCCTGGAAGTGCGCCCGTCCAACACGCCGGCGGTGGCGCTGTACCACAGCGAAGGCTTCAACGAGATCGGCCGCCGCCCGCGCTATTACCCGGCCCGCGAGGGACGCGAGGACGCGCTGGTGATGGCGATGGAACTGGTGGACGACGACATCCAGACCATGCCGCCGTTGTAACCGCG
>NZ_QAIW01000294.1:0-919 GCF_003061285.1 Stenotrophomonas sp. HMWF003
CTTCGCCCAGACCATCCCGTCCACCCGGACTTCCAGCATGTGCGGACTTTCCAGCTCGAACGCATCCGCGCTGACATCCTTCTCCTGGGTGGTGAACAAAAACTCCTGCAACGTCTTTACGGCCATGTCGTGCGTCATCCATGCAAGGGGAGCGCGCATGTTAGCGCCCCTCCCCCTGCGCCGGGGAATGTGTTACCAAGGGCGCGATGACCCCGCCCGCCGCGATCTGCCCGTTGGTTTTGCAGCACGTGGCGCATCGGCAAACGCAGTGCCGACGCCCAATCGATCCGCCAACGCAAGTATCAACGCCCAAATCTGTGACGCACTCCATGTATTCTTGCCCCAACACACCAATAGCCATGCCATGCCTCCCGAGCTGACAGCCGCCCTGGCGCTCTGCCGCAACCTGCCCTCGCCGCCCGGTATTGCCCTGCGCATCATCGAACTGGCCCAGGACCCGGAAGCGGACATCACCACCGCCGCCGACATCATCGCCATCGACATGGCGCTGAGCGCGCGCATGCTGCGCATCGCCAACTCGCCGCTGTATGCCAGCCGCCGCCGCATCGAAAACCTCGGCCAGGCGCTGACCATGCTGGGCTTGAATGCCACCGTCAGCCTCGCGCTCGGCTTCACCGTCACCCAGGGCCTCACCGCGCCCGGCGACGGCCAGGACCTGCGCGAACGTGCGTGGCGGCGCAGCATTCTCAGCGCGCTGGCGGCCAGCCTGCTGGGCCAGGCCCGCGGCCTGCGCAAGGCCGAAGAACTGATGCTGGCCGGCCTGCTGCAGGACCTGGGCATCCTGGTGCTGGCCCAGGCCCAGCCGGACACCTACCTGCCGCTGCTGCGCCAGGCCGCCGACAACGAGGCGCTGGTCGCGCTTGAGCGCGAACACCTGCAGTGCACCCATGCCGACGTC
>NZ_QAIW01000294.1:933-2247 GCF_003061285.1 Stenotrophomonas sp. HMWF003
CTGCGTGGCCCTGTCCGGTGCCGTGGCCGATATCTGGCTCAGCGCCGACGCCGACGCCGCGCGCGAGCACGCCCTGCACCTGGTCCACGAAAAACTGCAGCTGGACAGCGCCCAGTTCGACCAGGTGCTGGCCCGCATCAGTGACGCCCTGCCCGACATCAGCGCCCTGTTCGAGACGCCGCTGCTGTCGCCGTCGCGCGTGCAGCAGCTGATCGACCACGCCCAGGAGCTGGCGACCCTGCGCAACCTGCGCGAAATGCAGGACGCCGCCCAGGCCCGGCAGCGCGCCGATGAGTTCGAAGCACGCGCCAACCGGCTGGCCGAACAGGCCCACCGCGACGCACTGACCGGCGTGCTCAACCGGCGCCAGCTGGAGGCCGTGCTGGAACAGGAATTCCTGCGCGCCACCCGCCACGGCTGGCCGCTGTCGGTGGCATTCATCGACCTGGATGACTTCAAGAAGATCAACGACGCCCACGGCCACCTGATGGGTGACCAGGTGCTGCGCGTGTTCGCCGGCAAGCTGCAGGAGCAGCTGCGCAACAGCGATACCGTGGCCCGCTTCGGCGGGGAGGAGTTCATCGCGCTGCTGCCCAACACCACCGAGCTGGTTGCCCTGGAGGTGGTGCGCCGGGTCCTGGCCAACATCGTCAATACGCCGATGGCCGAGGTGCCCGACGGCCCCCTGTTCGTGACCTTCTCGGCCGGGGTCGCCACGCAGGGCGGCTACGAGCGTTTCGCCGATGTTCAGGACCTGCTGAAGGCGGCCGACGACGTGCTTTACCGCTCCAAGAACCTGGGCCGCAACCGCGTCATCGCACGCTCCCCCGGGACGGCGCCGGCGTGAACCGGATGCCCCTTCCCAGCAGGGAAGGGCCCGGGGCCTGCGCCGCAGCGCAGCAAAATAAACGCACGGGCAGACCCGGCTTCCAGTAGAATTCCCGCGTTTTCCACGCATCCAGAGGTCACCATGTCCAGTCTTGCCTATCGCCGCATCCTGCTGAAAGTTTCCGGGGAGGCGCTGATGGGAGACGAGGACTACGGCATCGACCCCAAGGTCATCAACCGCCTGGCCCGTGAAGTCATCGAAGCCCAGCAGGCCGGCGCGGAAGTGGCGCTGGTCATCGGCGGCGGCAACATCTTCCGCGGTGCCGGCCTGGCGGCCGGCGGCATGGACCGCGTCACCGGCGACCAGATGGGCATGCTGGCCACCGTGATCAACGCCCTGGCCATGCAGGACGCGCTGGAAAAGCTGGGCGCCAAGGCCCGCGTGATGAGCGCCATCAAGATCAACGACGTGTGCGAGGACTACAT
>NZ_QAIW01000295.1:0-1297 GCF_003061285.1 Stenotrophomonas sp. HMWF003
ATTTTGGCCGCGGCGGCAGCGCCTGCCGGTGCAGATACCAGGCCATCATCATCGGCAGACTGAGCTTGAGCAGTTCCGACGGCTGCAGGTAGAACACCCCCAGGTTCAACCAGCGCTGCCCGTATTTCCCCGTGCCCACCACATACACCGCCAGCAACGGCAGCAGCGACACCGCATAGATCCACGGCGACCACGCGCGCAACTGCAGCACCGGCAGCCGCGACAACCCCCACATCGCTGCCAGCCCCGCCGCAAAGCGCATGGCCTGCGCCTGTACCGGCCCTTCCACGCTGTGCAACACCGCCAGGCTGGCCAGCATCAACGGGCACAACGCGACCAGCAGCGGAAGGTCCAGCGAATGCAGGAAAAAATGAAACGCGGCGCGTACGCGCTGCAGGTGTTCGACCATGCGGGCGACTCCTGGAAATGCGCGACGCACAGCAAACGGCGACACGGCAACAAAAAGCGGACCCGAGCGGCCCGGCGCAAGCGGACGACCCTAGCATGCAGTCCGTTGGGCAACCTGAGTCACGCCCAACCTACGCCTGGCGTGCGGTGGGTGATGATGTCGTTTTGGTGCAGAAGCGCAGCCGGGCAGCGCCCGGCGCCACGCGCTAGCCGTAGCCGCCGTGCACCGGCTGGTGGCTGCGTGCGGCCATCACCAGCCCGAAGCCGGCCAGCAGCGACACCGCCGACGTGCCGCCGTAGCTGATCAGCGGCATCGGCACGCCTACCACCGGCAACAGCCCGGAAATCATGCCGCCATTCACCAGCACGTACACAAAGAAGGCCAATCCCGTCGCGCCCGCCAACAAGCGCGAGTACGAGTCCCGCGACTGCGACGCGATCCACAGGCAACGCCCGATCACCACCAGATACAGCACCAGCACCGTGGCCACGCCGATCCAGCCGAATTCCTCGCTCAGCACCGAGAACGCAAAGTCCGTCGTCTGCTCGGGAATGAAGTTCAGGTGCGACTGCGACCCCTGGCCCCAGCCCTTCCCGTCGAACCCGCCCGACCCGATCGCGATCTTGGACTGGATGATGTTCCAGCCCGCGCCCAGCGCGTCCATCTCCGGGTCCAGGAACATCATGATCCGGTCCTTCTGGTAGGGACGCAGCAGCCAGATCCACGCCACCGGCGCCGCTGCCGCCACACCGCCCACCGCCACCCCTACCCACCACCACGGCAGGCCGCCCAGCAGCAGCACGAACGCACCGCTCGCCGCGATCAGCACCCCGGTCCCGAAGTCCGGCTGCAGCATCACCAGCCCGGTCGGCACCCCGATGATCACCG
>NZ_QAIW01000027.1:0-4362 GCF_003061285.1 Stenotrophomonas sp. HMWF003
GACCGGGATCTGCGGCGATCCGACCGGGCCTGCCCCGGATCCAACCGGACGTGCCCCGGACCCAACCGGGTAGAGCCGACCGTTGGTCGGCTGTTCCACGCGCGGCGCCCGGGGTGTGCGTGTAGCCGACCAACGGTCGGCTCTACGCCGGGGGCAGTTACTTCTTCGCCGGGGCCGGTGCCGGCGCTTCGTTCATGATCGCCTCCAGGTCCTTCTGCAGGTCCACGAACAGCGGCTGCATCTTTTCCTGGATGGCCACCATCACGTTCTGCATCAGCGCCGGGGTCTTGTCGAGCAGGCTCTGGCCGGCCGAGCTCTCGTAGAACTCGGCCATCGCCAGCACGTCTTCCTTGCTGAAGCTCTTCTTGTACAGGTCCACGTACATCGGGCGCAGCTGCTGCCACGACAGTGCCTGGCGGATGGTCTGGGTGGTGCGGGCCTCCATCCGCTTCATCTGTTCCTGCTGCTGCGCATCCAGCTGGCGCTGCTGGGCGACCTGCTGGAACTGCTGGCGCTGCATCGCCTCGATCTGCGGCAGCATGCTGTCCAGCATGGTCTGCGCGCGCGAGGCGGCCAGCAGCCGGTTGATGTCGGCATCGGACGGCGGGGCGGCCAGCGCCGGCGCGATCGAGGCCAGGCCCAGCGCCAGTACAAGGCCGACACGGGTCAGTGCGCGGCGGGGAGTGGCGGCAATGGCCAGGGAGCGGATCAAAAGCATGTGCGGGGCATCCTGCGTGGCATGGAACCCCGAGGATACCTGCGAAGGCGTCAGCAGACCGTAGTTTGCGGACGTTATCGGCGTCATCGGGGATGTTTGCCCCACCCCTGGACACGGTCCTGCCCTTACAATGCCGCCCATGGCTTCCGGACCCGTCACCATCAGCGCGCACCTGTCGATTCCCGATGCGGAACTCGTCGAACGTTTCGTGCGCGCCAGCGGCGCCGGCGGCCAGAACGTCAACAAGGTCTCCACCGCCGTGGAACTGCGCTTCGACGTGGCCGGCTCGCCGTCGCTGCCCGAAGCGCTGCGCTCGCGCCTGCTGGCCCGGCGCGACCGGCGCATGACCGGCGAGGGCGTGCTGGTCATCGACGCCCAGCGCTTCCGCACCCAGGACCGCAACCGCGACGACGCCCGCGAGCGCCTGGCCGCCTTCATCCAGGAAAGCCTCAGCGTGCCCAAGCCGCGCGTGGCCACCAAGCCCTCGTATGGCGCCAAGCTGCGCCGCCTGGACGAGAAAAAAGGCCGCGCGCAGATCAAGCGCGGACGCACCACACGCAATTGGGAGTGATTGCTTGAACAACCGAAGTCCGCTGTTGCCGGCCGTTCCGCCCAACATGCCGCAGGTCAAACCGAACCGCTTCCTCCGCTGGCTGGCCCGCTGCACGCTGCGCCTGGGCGGCTGGAAAGTGGTGGGCACCTTCCCCGACGTGCCCAAGCTGGTCTTCATCATTGCCCCGCACTCGTCCAACTGGGACGGGTTCTGGGGCATGGCCGCCAAGATCGCGCTGGGCATGCAGGTCAAGGTGCTGGGCAAGGCCTCGCTGTTCTGGTGGCCGCTGTCGCCGCTGCTGCGCGCGCTGGGCGTGATCCCGCTGGACCGCAGCTCGCCGCAGGGCACCGTCGAACAGGCGGTCAGCCTGATCCGGGGCTCCGAGCGCATGTGGTACGCGCTCACCCCCGAAGGCACCCGCAAGGCGGTAACCCACTGGAAGGCCGGGTTCCTGAAGATCGCGCGGATGGCCGACGTGCCGGTGCTGGCGGCGTACTTCCACTACCCCGAGAAGACCATCGGGATCGGCCCGCTGTTCTACTCCACGGGCGACGATGCCGCCGACATGGCTGCCATCCGCGACTACTACCGGCCCTGGCAGGGCAAGAACCGCGGCACCGTCTGAGCGTCGCCAGGCCCCGCCGGCACTGGCGCCGGGGCCTGCACAGCCATACGCCACGTCCGGCACATGCCGGTCCCGGGCAATCGGAGTAGGGTGATCGGCTGCGGTTTTTCCGCAGCCGCATCCCATTCCAAGGAGCCCGTTTCATGTCGCGTACCGTAGTTTTGGCCGCTGCCATCAGCCTGGCGCTGGCGGCCTGTTCCGGCAAGGAGTCCACCCCCGTGTCCGATACCCAGACCCCCGCCGCGCAGCAGCCGGCCGATGCCTCCACCAACCCCCTGTTGAGCGCCAGCACGCTGCCGTTCCAGGCGCCGCCGTTCGACAAGATCAAGGACAGTGACTACCTGCCGGCCTTCAACGAAGGCATGAAGCAGCACCTGGCCGAGATCCGCAAGATCGCCGACAACCCCGAGCCGGCCACCTTCGACAACACCATCGAAGCGCTGGAGCGCAGCGGCGAGACCCTGACCCGCGTGTCGCGCATCTTCTTCGGCCTGGTCCAGGCCGATACCAACGACGCGCGCCAGAAGATCCAGGAAGAAGTGGCGCCGAAGCTGGCCGACCACCAGGACGAGATCAACCTCGACCCGAAGCTGTTCGCGCGCATCAAGAGCATCTACGACCAGCGCCAGTCGCTGGGCCTGGACCCGGTGCAGCTGCGTCTGGTCGAGCGTGACTACCAGGAGTTCGTGCGCGCCGGCGCGCAGCTCAACGACGCCGACAAGGCCTCGCTGCGCAAGCTCAACGTGGAAGAAACCACGCTGGCCACCCAGTTCCACACCCGCCTGGTGGCCGCCACCGCCGCTGGCGCCGTGGTGGTGGACGACAAGGCCAAGCTGGCCGGCCTGGACGAGGACGCGAGCAACACCGCCGCGGCCGACGCCAAGGACCGCAAGCTGGACGGCAAGTACCTGCTGCCGCTGCAGAACACGACCCAGCAGCCGGTACTCGGTTCGCTGAGCGACCGTGAGCAGCGCGCCGCCGTGCTCAAGGCGTCGGAAACGCGCGCCGAAAAGGGCGACGCCAACGACACCCGCCAGACCGTCCAGCGCCTGGCCCAGCTGCGTGCGCAGAAGGCCAAGCTGCTCGGCTTTGACAACTACGCTGCTTACAGCCTGGCCGACCAGATGGCCAAGACCCCGGCAGCCGCGCTGAAGCTGCTCACCGACACCGTGCCGGCGGCCACCGCCAAGGCGCGCGGCGAGATCGGCGAGATGCAGAAGGTGATCGACGCCCAGAAGGGCGGCTTCAAGCTGGCCGCGTCCGACTGGGACTTCTACGCCGAGCAGGTGCGCAAGGCGCAGTACGACCTGGACGAGTCGCAGATCAAGCCGTACTTCGAGATGGACAACGTGCTTCAGAACGGCGTCTTCTACGCCGCCACCCAGCTGTACGGCATCACCTTCAAGCCGCGCACCGACATCCCGACCTACCACGCGGACATGAAGGTCTACGAAGTGTTCGACAAGGACGGCACCTCGCTGGCCCTGTTCTACACCGACTACTTCAAGCGTGACAGCAAGTCCGGTGGCGCCTGGATGGACGTGTTCGTCGAGCAGGACGGCCTGACCGGTGCCAAGCCGGTGGTCTACAACGTGTGCAACTTCACCAAGCCCGCCGCCGGCCAGCCCGCGCTGCTCAGCTTCGATGACGTGACCACGATGTTCCATGAGTTCGGCCACGCCCTGCATGGCATGTTCTCGAAGGTGAAGTACCCGTCCATCGCGGGCACCAGCACCTCGCGCGATTTCGTCGAGTTCCCCTCGCAGTTCAACGAACACTGGGCGCTGGACCCGAAGGTGTTCGCCAACTACGCCAAGAACTACAAGACCGGCGAGCCGATGCCGCAGGCACTGGTCGACAAGATCCTCAAGGCGCGCACCTTCAACCAGGGCTATGCGACCACCGAGTACCTGTCGGCCGCGCTGCTTGACCTGGCCTGGCACACCCAGCCGGCCGACGCGCCGCTGCAGGACGTGGCCAGCTTCGAGGCGGGCGCGCTGAAGAAGTTCAAGGTCGACCTGCCGCAGGTGCCGCCGCGCTACCGCACCACCTACTTCGACCACATCTGGGGCGGCGGCTATTCGGCCGGCTACTACGCCTACTTCTGGGCCGAAGTGCTCGACCATGACGCCTTTGAGTGGTTCAAGGAAAACGGCGGCCTGACCGCGCAGAACGGCCAGGTGTTCCGCGACAAGATCCTCTCGCGCGGCAACAGCGTGGAGCTGTCGGACCTGTACCGCGATTTCCGCGGCAAGGACCCGTCGGTGGAACCGCTGCTGGTCAACCGCGGCCTGAAGTAACCGCGGCCCGGTACAACAAGAACGGCAGGGGAAACCCTGCCGTTTTTTTGCTCGTCGCGCACGCCGAGCCCCGCAGCGGCCGGTAGACCCCTGGTGCAAATGTCCCCCGGCCGCGTGGCGGCCTCCTCCTTTATTTTGCCCAGGGGCCTACCGGCCGCTACGGGGC
>NZ_QAIW01000027.1:4405-9746 GCF_003061285.1 Stenotrophomonas sp. HMWF003
GTCGGGTGCTGGGGTCCCCTACCCTTGGAGGCGAAATAAAGGGGGAGGGGGCGGCCGCAGGCCGACGCCGGAGGACATTCGCCGGAAAGGGTAGGGGACCCCAGCGCCCGACACACCGACCGACCGCCCCGCGTGGCCGCAGCGTCCCTCACGTCCCCACGTGCACCCCGTCCACGATCTCGCTGCACCCCAGGTGGTCCAGTGCGATCTCCAGCGCATGCATGTAGCTCTGCGCGCAGTACCCGTGTGCCACGCCGATGCGCTGGCCGATGTCCGGCGGCAGGCAGGCTTCGGGGCTGCGGGTGTCATCGTCGTGCACTTCCACGTAGGCATTGCGCAGGTAGGGCAGCAACTGCTGCAGGCGCAGGCTGCCCACGCACGCACCCGGGTCGAGCAGGGTCACCTCGCCCCGGCTGTGGTCGGCCACGCGCAGCGCATCCAGCAGTTCCTGTTCGGACCCGCACGCGCGGATGGCCACCGTGGTGCCCGCGTCGATCGCACGGTGCACCAGCGACTTCAACACCGGCGCCGGCAACGGCTGTGCAGTGCGGATCAGCTGGCCGGCCGCCTCCGGACCACGAATGATGAAAATCGACATGGCTCAGGCCTCCGCCGCCAGGCGACGCGCCGCGATGGCCAGCGACAGCCGGCACGCATCGGCGCGGCCGCTGCTGCACACCACCCGCGCGGTCGGCGCGTGCTGCGGGTGCAGGTGGTCGTCCAGCGCGTCGTCGTCGTTGCTGGCCATCTCGATGTAGGGCGCCGGCAGCGCCTCCAGCGCCGTGCGCAGCGCCTGCCCATAGCGCGCCCACTGCGGCGCATCGACCGCCGTGGTGGCAATCAGCACCAGCGCCGGGCGGCTGCGTTGTGCCCGCTGCAGGCAGCGCACCAGCGCCGGCAGGGAATCGCAGTCGCGGCAGGCCACGCGGTGCCCGGCGACCCGGGCAGGCAGCGGCAGGGTGTCCGGTGCCGCGCCAGGCGGCGAGTGCCGGATCATCAGGATGGTCATGCAACACCTCGTTCAAACGCCTTGCGGCGCGGTGGTGCCACGATGCGACCGGAACGCGTAAAACCACCATGCCCCGGGTGCCTGCGCCGCATAAATTCCGCGTAGCTTCTGGGCGCGCGGCCGGGGAACTTGGCAGGCCCCGCCACGGTCATAGCCCAACACCCCGAGAGAGCCTGGCCATGGATATGCCCGCTACCGAACCCGCGTCCGCCCCCTCCAACCGCATCGTGCACTGGCTGAAGAAGGAAGCACTGCCCCTGGCGGTGATGCTGGGCCTGCTGTTGGCCGCCCGCGACTCGCTGGCCAACCACTACCAGGTGCCCAGCGGTTCGATGCAGCACACCCTGATGCCAGGCGACCGGGTGGTGGTGGACATGCGCGCCTATGGCCTGCGCCTGCCCTTCACCTCGGTGGAACTGCTGCCTACCGGCCAGCCGCAGCGCGGCGACGTGGCGGTGTTCGACTCGCCGGTGGACGGCATCCGCCTGATCAAGCGGATTGCCGCGGTGGGCGGCGACCGGGTCGAGCTGCATGACGGCCACCTCAGCATCAATGGCCAGCCGCTGGCCGACGCCAGCCAGGGCGAGGTCGAAGACTTCGGCCAGCATGTGGCCCAGCTCGATCTTGGCCAGGGCGGCGGGCCGGACATCACCGGGCTGACCGTCCCGGACGGCAAGGTGCTGATGCTCGGCGACCACCGTGGCAACAGCGCCGACGGCCGCTTCTTCGGGCTGGTCCAGGCCAGCGCGTTGTACGGCAAGGCCTCGCACGTCTACTACCGGCGCGGGGACGGCCTGACCTGGCAGGCGCTGTAACTGCGGTCGCGATCTGAATCGATATGTAGATCGTCTCGATGCAGACATTCCAGGTTATGGATCGACTTGTCGGCGCTGCCTATCCTGAGCGCTGACTTCTCGTCCGGGCCCGCGCAGGCGGGCCATATCCGCATGAATGGCGACACCGCAGCGGTTCCCGACCGCAGCCCCGCTGCTCCCGCAACGGCGGCGGCAGACCAGATCCAGCAGGGCACGCCCGCGTTCCGGCGCACGGCGGCCGCGCTGTTCCTGGCCGGGTTCTCCACCTTTGGCCTGCTCTACACGGTGCAGCCGCTGCTGCCCGAGTTCAGCCGGCACTTCGGCGTGTCGGCGGCCAACAGCGCGCTGACCCTGTCGCTGAGCACCGGCCTGCTGGCGGTGTCGATGCTGATCGCCGGGCTGATCTCCGACCGCATCGGCCGCCGCAGCGTGATGGTGGCCGCGTTGCTGGCCTCCAGCGTGTTGTCCGTGGCCACCGCGATGGTGGACGACTGGTCCACGCTGCTGGTGCTGCGCACGCTGTTGGGTATCGCGCTGAGCGGCGTGCCGGCGGTGGGCATGACCTACCTGGCCGAAGAAATGGACAGCCGCGCGCTGGGTCTGGCGATGGGGCTGTACATCGGCGGCAACGCCATCGGCGGCATGAGCGGCCGGCTCATCGCCGGCATCGTGGCCGACCACTGGGGCTGGCGCTGGGGCATCGGCGTAGTCTCGGCGATCGCGCTGCTCAGCACCGTGCTGCTGTGGATCCAGCTGCCCCCGTCGCGCCACTTCCAGCAGCGCCGCAGCGGACTGCGCGAACTGCCGGCGCGCTGGGGCCGCCTGTTCGCCGACCCCGGCCTGCCGTGGCTGTTCGCCACCGCCTTCGTGCTGATGGGCGTGTTCGTCACCCTCTACAACTACCTCGGCTACCACCTGCTCGCCCCGCCATACCGGCTAAGCCAGACCGTGGTCGGCCTGATCTTCAGCGTGTACCTGGTCGGCACCTTCAGTTCGGCGTGGATGGGGCAGCAGGCCACCCGGCATGGCCGCAGCCGCGTGCTGGCCATCTGCTACGGGCTGATCGCGCTGGGCATCGTGCTGCTGGCCCTGCCGTGGCTGGGCTGCATGGCCGCCGGCATCGCGCTGGTCACGTTCGGCTTCTTCGGCGGGCACTCGGTGGCCAGCAGCTGGGTCGGCAGCCGGGCCGGCACGCTGCGCGCCGAAGCGTCGGCGCTGTACCTGTTCGCCTACTACCTGGGCTCCAGCGTGGCCGGCGTCATCGGCGGCGTGTTCTACACCCACTGGGACTGGTTGGGTGTGTGCGGTTTCGTCGGTGTGCTGACCGTGGCCGGCGGCGTGATCGCCTGGCGGCTGGGGCGGCGCGTACAACCGGCGGGCGCCGCGCTTGCGGTGAGCCGCTGACGGCAGCGGCGTTCCGCTGCTGGCCTCGCCGGTGCTCAACCGTTGGCCTGGCCCTGCAGCAGCTGGGTGAAATGGGCGATCAGCGGCGAGGCGGTGCCGCGCCGGCAGGCTACGTGCACTTCCGAACTGGCGGCGCGGTCGCTGAGCGCCACGAAGCGCGCGCCGTCCACCTGGATATGGCTGCACGAGGCGGGCAGCACCGTCACCCCGAGCCCCGAGGCCGCCAGGCTGATCAGCGTCGAGGCCTCGCCGGCCTCCTGGATGATGCGGGGGGTGAAGCCCGCGCTGCGGCACAACGCGATGAAGTGATCGTGGATACCGGCACCGACCTCGCGCAGGAAGCCCACGAACGGTTCGTGCGCGAACAGCCGCAGTGCCACCGACGCGTCAGCCGGTAGCGCGCGCACCAGCGGATGCTGGTCGTGCACCACCAGCGCCAGCGGATCGCTGAACAATTTGCGCGACATCAACGGCGCGGGCAGGGCGCGCTTGCGGATCAGCCCGACGTCGAGCTCGCCAGCCATCAACGCATCGATCTGCTGCAGGGTGTTCATCTCGCGCAGCTTCAACTGCACCTGCGGAAACTGCTGGCGGTAGGCGAAGATCGCCCGCGGAATCTGCGTGGACAGTGGCGTGGCGCGGGTCAGCCCGATGCGCAGCTCGCCGGTTTCGCCGCGCTGCGCGCGCTGGGTGAGGTCCACCGCCTTGTCCATGCGTTCGAGCACCGCCGTGGCCTGTTCCTGCAGCACGCGCCCGGCTTCGGTCAGCTCCACGCGGCGGTTCGCGCGGAGGAACAAGCGTGCGCCGAGTAGTGTTTCCAGCTGACGGATCTGCTGGCTGAGCGGCGGCTGCGACATCCCCAGGCGTTCGGCCGCGCGGCCGAAATGCAGGGTGTCGGCGACGGCCAGGAAGTAGCGCAGGTGGCGCAGTTCGATCGACATGGCAGGGCAGGCGTCAGCGCTCGGAATGACCGCTTTCATCATAGCTGCGCGGACTGAACAGGTCCGGCTGGATCAGCTCGATGAAGGCACGCGCCTGCGGCGACAGGAAGCGCCCGCGGCGCACGATGACCCCGTAGCTGCGCTCGGGGAACCAGGCACTCATCGAGCGCGTTACCAGCCGGTCGCGGTCGGCGTCGTTGAGGCACAGCGCGGGCACGATCGAGATGCCCATGCCCATCGCCACGTATTGCTTGATCACTTCCCAGCCGCCCACTTCCAGCGCCACGGTGTAGGGCAGGCGGTGGCGCTGGAACACCTGGTCGACCAGCCGGTAGGTGATCTGGCGCTTGGGCGGCAGCACCAGCGGATGCTGCGAGATCGCCTCCAGGCTGAGCTCGCCCCGCGCCAGCGCGTGCCCGGGCGGGGCAATCAACACCTGCTCGAAGCGGTAGGCCGGGGCGTAGCTGAGGTCGGCCGGCACGTCGGTCATCGAACCCACCGCCAGGTCGGCCGCGTCGCTGCGCAGCAGGTCGGTACCGTCGGCGCTGATCGCGTTGTGCAGGGTCAGGCGCACGTCCGGGTGGCGCTGGCGGAAGCGCTCCACGATGCGCGGCAGCAGGTACAGGATGGTCGAGCTGTTGGCGGCGATGTTGAGCTCGCCGGCATCCAGCCCCTTCACCTTGTCGCGGAAGCTGGCCTCCAGCCCGTCCAGGTTTTCCACCAGCGGCAAGGCCATCTCGAACAGCAGCTGGCCCTCGCGGCTCGGCACCAGGCGGCGCCCGCTGCGCTCGAACAGGTCCACCCCCAGCTCGCGCTCCAGCGCCTGCAACTGCTGGCTGATGGCCGGTTGGCTGACGAACAGCGCCTCAGCCGCCCGTGAGACCGACCCCAGACGCACCGTCTGGCAGAACGCGCGCAGTGGTTTGAGCCGGTCGGACTTGTAGGAAAAACGGGGACTTGGCGCGGGCGGTGTGGGCATGGCGTCACGAGTATAAGCACAACTTATGTAAAGCATTGCTATAACTGTTTTGTCATATACGGTACGGCGGCGCACGGTGGGGCCTACCGCAATGCAGGAGCCCGCCATGTCCGCCGTCGCCGCTTACGCCACTGCCCAGCCCACCCCTGCCGATGCCCCGGCCACGCCCGGGATTGCGCTGACCACCCAGCTC
>NZ_QAIW01000296.1:0-755 GCF_003061285.1 Stenotrophomonas sp. HMWF003
GGCTACGCTGGCCCCGGCAGCGCTGCTCTGCCGTTGAAATGGGTGTCCACGCGTTTTTTTCAACGTTTTGACGCCACCCTCCCACCCCGCTTACTACGCTGTCCGTGTCCAAGGAGTCCGCATGACCATCCACGTTGGCGACCGCATTCCCGAAGTCACCCTCAAGCGCATCCGCGAGGGCATGGAGACCATCGACACCCATGCCCTGTTCGACGGACGCCGGGCGGTGCTGTTCGCCGTGCCCGGTGCGTTCACGCCCACCTGTTCGGCCCGCCACCTGCCCGGCTATGTGGAGCACTTCGCCGATTTCCGCCACCGCGGCATCGACGTGTTCTGCATGGCGGTCAACGACCCGTTCGTGATGAAGGCCTGGGGCGAAAGCCAGCACGTGCCCGACGGCCTGCAGCTGCTGTCCGACGGCAACGGCGAGTTCACCCGCGCGCTTGGCTTGGAGATGGATGCCAGCAGTTCCGGCATGGGCCTGCGGTCGCGCCGCTTCGCGCTCTACGTCGAGGACGGCGTGGTGCGCCAGACCTTCATCGAGGCACCCGGCCAGTTCGAGGTGTCCTCGGCAACTTACGTGCTGGAGCACCTGCCCAGCTGATCCCACGCAACAAAGGAACCCGGCCAGCCATGTCAAAGCCAGCCAAGCAACCCAGCTCCGCCCCCGCCACTCCCAGCGCGCGTCCTGTTGGCATCAGCGATACCGCCACCCTGCGTGCCCGCGCGCGCAAGGACATCGAGGACGGCGCGAT
>NZ_QAIW01000296.1:786-2010 GCF_003061285.1 Stenotrophomonas sp. HMWF003
CAACGATGCACTGGCCACCGAGTACGTGTGCGTGCTGCGCTACTACCGCCACTACTTCATGGCCAAGGGCATGCTCGCCGATGCGGTCAAAGCCGAATTCCTGGAGCACGCCCAGCAGGAGCAGGCGCATGCCGGCAAGCTGGCCGAGCGCATCGTGCAGCTGGGCGGCGAACCGGACCTCAACCCGGACACCCTGACCGCGCGGTCGCATGCCGAGTACAAGGAAGGCAAGGACCTGCGCGACATGGTCCGTGAGAACCTGATCGCCGAGCGTATCGCCATCGACAGCTACCGCGAAATGATCAACTTCGTCGGCGACAAGGACACCACCACCAAGCGCATCCTCGAAGAGATCCTGGCCCAGGAAGAGGAACACGCCGACGAATTCGCCGACCTGCTGGACGGGTGGATCGGGCAGTAATCCCGGCCACGTACCGGCTCCGCGCAGGATCCGAACGCACTGCAATGCCGGCCAGCGGCCGGCACTACCGGCGTCTTCGCGGCGCGACGTCAGCGCAGGATACGGAACCGCACCTGCGTCCAGGCGCCATCGGCGGCCAGCGCGGTGAGTGTGTGCTCGCCGGTTTCGTCGAAATCGCGCTGGAACAGGCGCGCGCCCTCGGTGCGTGCGATCCAGCGCCCATCCAGCAGCCAGTCGATGCTGTTGTCGTTGCCCAGCGCGCGCAGCTGCAGGCGCACGCCGTGTTCGGCATTGGGCGCGCGGGCCAGCGTGGCGCGGTCGTTGAGGCCTTCGATATGCAGGCTGCCGCCGCTCTCGCGACCATCGTCGCTGCAGTCCGGCGACAACGCCGGCAACTGCGCGGCGCGCCGTTGCGCCAGGGGCAACCACGGTGACAACAGGGCCGGCCAGCGCGCGATCTCGCGTACCTCGGTCTCGTGCGGCAGGCGGCAGTCCGGCGACACCCGCAGGCCGGTGCGTGCGTCCACGTTGAAGCGCTGGCGCCCCGGCTGCCACAGCCGCGCGTCGCGCTCGGCGAAGGTGGGCGGCACTACGCCATCCAGCACGAACGCATCCAGGCGGCGCTGGCACAACGCCTCCCCGGTGCGCTCGGCCAGCTCCCCGGTCGGCCAGCAGATCGCCTCGCGGGTCACGTTGGCCGGCATCGGCGCGCCACTGGCGTCGCCGGCCTGGCGCGGCAGGCTGTCCACCACCTCGAACATCAGCGGCAGCGCGGTCACCGCGCCGTACTGCCCGGGCAACGG
>NZ_QAIW01000297.1:0-830 GCF_003061285.1 Stenotrophomonas sp. HMWF003
CACCGCGCTGGACATGGCGCTGTGGATGGAGTCCGACCGCATGGGCCACCTGGTCGGCGCGATCGACCAGGCCGCACTCGACGAACAGCGCGGCTTGGTCCAGAACGAGAAGCGCCAGGGCGAGAACCAGCCCTATGGCCAGGTGTGGGACAAGCTGACCCGCGCCATGTACCCGGTGGGCCACCCGTACCACCACGGCGTGATCGGCTCGATGAACGACCTCAACGCCGCCTCGCTGGATGACGTCAAAACCTGGTTCCGCACCTGGTACGGCCCCAACAACGCGGTGCTGGTGCTGGCCGGTGACATCGACCTGGCCACCGCCAAGGAGAAGGTGGCGCGCTACTTCGGTGACATCCCGGCCGGCCCGACCATGGCCCAGCCCAAGGTGGACGTGGCCAAGCGCGAGAAGAGCACCCGTGAGGTGATGACCGACAAGGTGCCGCAGGCGCGCATCTACCGCGCCTGGAACGTGGCCGAGGTCGGCACCACCGACATCGACCAGCTGCAGCTGTTTGCCCAGGTACTGGGCGGGGCCAAGTCCTCGCGCCTGGACCAGCGCCTGCTGCACCAGGACAAGCTGGTGGACAACATCAGTGCCGGCGCCTACAGCTCGCAGCTGGGCTCCAACTTCGTGGTGATGGCCACCGTCAAGCAGGGCGTGGACCCGGCCAAGGTGGAGGCGATCATCGATGAAGAGATCAAGCGCCTGGCCAAGGACGGCCCGACCGCCGACGAACTGAGCCGGGGCAAGACCGCGTTCCGCGCCGGCTTCATCCGCGGCATCGAGCGCATCGGCGGGTTCGGCGGCAAGGCCGACGCGCTGGCCT
>NZ_QAIW01000297.1:840-13613 GCF_003061285.1 Stenotrophomonas sp. HMWF003
GCGCCGCCGACGTGCGTGCCGTGGGCGCCAAGTGGCTGGGCGTGGGCGACCACACCATCGTGGTGGAACCGGGCGCGCGCGTGGCGCTGGCCGAGCTGCCGTCGCAGTCGCCCAAGCCGTTCACCGTGCCGGCCGTGGATGCCAAGTACACCACCCTGCCCAAGCAGGTGGACCGCAGCACCGGGGTGCCGCAGACCAGGACCTTCCCGGAGCTGAAGTTCCCGCAGCTGCACCGCGCCACGTTGAAGAACGGCACCCAGGTGATCCTGGCCGAGCGCCATGACATTCCGGTGGTGCAGTTCAGCTATGAATTCCCCGGTGGCTTCACCGCCGACCAGGGGCGCAAGCAGGGCACCGCCAACTTCACCATGGACCTGATGGGCGAAGGTGCCGGCAAGCTCGGCGCGTTGCCGTTCGCCGACGCCGCCGACGCACTGGGTGCCAACCTGGGCGCCTCGGCGTCGCTGGACAGTGCCAGCGTCTACCTGTCGGCCTTGAAGGAAAACCTGGCGCCGTCGCTGGCCCTGTATGCCGACATGCTGCGCCAGCCGCGTTTCGAGCAGGGCGAGATCGACCGGGTCAAGGCGACCTGGATCGCCGGCATCCAGCAGGAGAAGGTCAACCCCAGCGCGGCCGCGATGCGGGTGATGCCGACCCTGCTCTACGGCGCCGGGCATCCGTATGCGATCCCGTTCACCGGCAGCGGCAATGAAGCGGACATCCAGTCGCTGACCCGCGAGGACCTGGTGGCCTTCCACCGCGACGCACTGCGCCCCGAACAGGGCACCCTGATCGTGGTGGGCGACACCACCCTGAAGGACATCGTGCCGCTGCTGGAGCGCCAGTTCGGCGACTGGAAGAGCACCGGCACCGCGCCGCAGGTCAAGGCACCGGCCGACGTGCCCCGTCCCACCCACGCCCGCGTGTACCTGATCGACCAGCCCGGCGCGGTGCAGGCCAACCTGTTCGCCAGCCAGCTGGTGCCCTCGGCGATGGACCCGGGCAGCACCCGCTTCGACATTGCCAACGGCGTGCTCGGCGGCGACTTCACCTCGCGCCTGAACATGAACCTGCGCGAGGAAAAGCACTGGTCCTACGGCGCGGGCAGCAGCGCGCCGGCCACGCTGGGCCAGCGTCCGTGGGGCGCGCGTGCACCGGTGCAGATCGACAAGACCGCCGAGTCGATGCGGGAACTGCAGAAGGACATCCGCGAGTTCGCCAGCGGTGCCAAGCCGGCCACGCCTGCGGAAGTGGCGCGGATCCGCAACATCCAGACGCTCAGCCTGCCCGGTGCCTATGAAACCGCCAGCGCGGTGCTGGGCACCATCAGCGGCATCGTGCGTTACCAGCGCCCGGACGACTATGTGTTCAAGCGCAAGGCCGAGATCGAGGCAATGACCCCGGCGCAGGTGCAGCAGGCGGCCGCCACGCTGGACCCCAACACCCTCACCTGGGTGGTGGTCGGCGACCTGAAGCAGACCGAGAAGGAAGTCCGGGCGCTGAACATCGGCGAGGTCCACGTGATCGACGCCGACGGCAAGGAAGTGGCGGACGCGGCAGCGCAATCGCGCTGACGCTCCCACGATCCGCATGCGGATCGTGGGCCCCATCTCACCGGCACCCACACCCCCGCGCCTTCGGCGCGCCCCCCTTACTCAGGGGGGCTCTCCTCCAGAGGCAAACGCGTAGGGCCGGCCGCTGGCCGGCTCCATGCCGATCTGCAACGCAGGGGGCCGGGCTTCGGCCCGGCACCCCATCACCCCCGATTCAGCCGTTTCCCGCACACTCCTTTCTCGTCGCCCAGCCAGGTTCCCCACATGCGCGTTCTTCTGCTTTCCCTGCTCACCCTCAGCGCCACCGCCTGCACCTGGGTGCCGATCGAACCGGTGGGCAAGACCGTGCGCGTGCTGCCGGCCGGGCAGGTGCCCAGCGGCTGCCAGACCAAGGGCGAGGTGGTGGTGACGGTCAAGAGCAAGGTGGGCTTCTACAACCGCAACCCCTTGCGCGTGCAGGAAGAACTGGAAACCCTGGCACGCAATGAAGCCCCCAGCGCCGGGGCCAATGCCGTCCAGGCCGCCGGCCAGCCGACCGATGGCAGCCAGCGCTTCCTGGCCTTCCAGTGCCCGCCGCGCTGAACCCTTCAGGGCGCCCGGCCGCACCATACGCCCGGGCGTGAATTCGTAAAGGTGCGGTGAAGGCAGCGCCGGCTTACAATAGCGCCCCCTTTGCCTGAGCCTTGGCGCTAACTGATGCTCTTCAAGAATGTCTCTATCGCCGGCCTGGCGCACATCGACGCGCCGCACACGCTGACGTCCAAGGAAATCAACGAACGTCTGCAGCCGACGCTGGATCGTCTGGGCATCCGTACCGACGTGCTCGGCGACATCGCCGGCATCCACGCCCGTCGCCTGTGGGACGCGGACATGCTCGCCTCCGACGCGGCCACCCTGGCGGCCCGCAAGGCGCTGGAAGACGCCGGCATCGGCGCCGACAAAATCGGCCTGCTGGTCAACACCTCGGTCAGCCGCGACTATCTGGAGCCGTCCACGGCCAGCATCGTCTCGGGCAACCTGGGCGTGGGCGACGAATGCATGACCTTCGACGTCGCCAATGCCTGCCTGGCCTTCATCAACGGCATGGATATCGCCGCACGCATGCTGGAGCGTGGCGAGATCGACTACGCCCTGATCGTCGATGGCGAAACCGCCAACCTGGTCTACGAGAAGACCCTCGAGCGCATGGCCCTGCCGGGCGTGACCGCCGACGACTTCCGCAACGAGATGGCCGCCCTGACCCTGGGCTGCGGTGCCGCTGCCATGGTGATGGCGCGTACCGAACTGGTGCCCGACGCGCCGCGTTACCGCGGTGGCGTGACCCGCTCGGCCACCGAGTGGAACCAGCTGTGCCGCGGCAACCTGGACCGCATGGTCACCGACACCCGCATGCTGCTGATCGAAGGCATCAAGCTGGCGCAGAAGACCTTCGTGGCCGCGCGCGAAGCGCTGGGCTGGGCGGTGGACGAACTGGACCAGTTCGTCATCCACCAGGTCAGCCAGCCGCACACCGCCGCGTTCATCAAGAACTTCGGCATCGACCCGAAGAAGGTCATGACCATCTTCGGCGAGCACGGCAACATCGGTCCGGCTTCGGTGCCGATCGTGCTGAGCAAGCTCAAGGAGCTGGGCCGCCTGAAGAAGGGCGACCGCATCGCGCTGCTGGGCATCGGTTCGGGCCTGAACTGCTCGATGGCCGAAGTGGTCTGGTAAGCAGACCGCTGCGTTGATTTCCAAGGGCCGGTACTACCGGCCCTTTTTACAGGTGCGATCCGATGTCCAAGCTTCCCGGTTACCCCGCCCACCCGCAGCGCTTCGAGGTGCGCCCCGGCCTGTCGATGAACTATCTCGACGAAGGCCCGCGCGATGGCGAGGTGGTGGTGATGGTCCACGGCAACCCGTCGTGGAGCTATTACTGGCGCACGCTGGTGGCCGGGCTCTCGGATAACTACCGCTGCATCGTGCCGGACCACATCGGCATGGGCCTGTCGGACAAGCCCGATGACGCGCACTACGACTACACGCTGCAGTCGCGCGTGGACGACCTGGACGCGCTGCTGCGGCACCTGGGCATCACCGGCCCGGTCACCCTGGCCGTGCACGACTGGGGCGGCATGATCGGCTTCGGCTGGGCGCTGTCGCACCATGCGCAGGTGAAGCGCCTGGTGGTGCTCAACACCGCCGCGTTCCCGATGCCGGCGGCCAAGAAGATGCCCTGGCAGATCGCGCTGGGCCGGCACTGGACGGTGGGCGAGTGGATCATCCGCACGTTCAACGCGTTCTCCTCCGGCGCCTCCTGGCTGGGCGTGGAGCGCAAGATGCCAGCCGACGTGCGCCGTGCCTACGTGTCGCCGTACAACAGCTATGCCAACCGCATCAGCACCATCCGCTTCATGCAGGACATCCCGCTGTCGCCGGCCGACAAGGCCTGGTCGCTGCTGGAGCGTGCCGGCCAGGCGCTGCCGTCGTTCGCCGACCGCCCGGCCTTCATCGGCTGGGGCCTGCGCGACTTCGTGTTCGACCACCACTTCCTGGCCGGTTTCCAGGCCGCGCTGCCGCAGGCCCAGGTGCATGCCTTCGAGGATGCCGGGCACTACGTGCTGGAAGACAAGCACGAGGTGCTGGTGCCGAAGATCCGGGCGTTCCTGGACGCCAACCCGCTCTGACCGATGGCGTGACGACCCACGGTCGTCACCTGCCCATCAACCCGCGGTCGGATCGGCACCCCACCTCACGCCGCGATCGGCGCCTGCGGGGCCGGCGAACTGCCGTTGTCGTCGGGATGGTCATCGTCGTTGTCCGCCGCGTCCCGCCAGCGCCAATCGGCCAGGGTCAGGGCCGGCATGCCGTGCGCCACCCGCGCCTTGTCGCACTGCGGGCTGGCCTTGCCGTACTCCCACGAGGCGTCCACCTCGCGGCACACGCTGGGCCGGTTGGGGTGGATGGTGCAGCGGGAATACACCCCGATCTCCGCATCCAGCGCCACGCAGTACACCGGCTTGGACAGGGTGCCGCGCATGCACAGCCGGTGCGGGTCCAGCACCTGGGTCAGTTCATGCGGCACGCCACCGGGGGTGACCTCGTCCGATTCCATCCAGTGGAACGCCACACGGTACTGGGTGCAGCAGGCGCCGCAGGTGAGGCAGGGATGGGACATGGGGTACCGGCCTTGGGCGGCAATCGAGCAGGAGGGAAGGGCGCGAATTTTCCACGCCGTTGGCCGTCGCGCAAGATTTTTCTGCAGCGGCGACAATGAACGGATGAACAGCCCCGTCAACATCGCCGCCCGCCTGCCCGAGCTGGCCCGTGAGCGCCCCGACCAGATTGCCATCCGCTGCCCGGGAACGCCCGGCCCCGGCGGCATGGCGGCCTATGACGTCACCCTGGATTACCGCACCCTCAACGCGCGCAGCGACGCCCTGGCCGCCGGCCTGGCTGCCCATGGCATCGGCCGTGGCGTGCGCGCGGTGGTGATGGTGCGGCCGTCCCCGGAATTCTTCCTGCTGATGTTCGCGCTGTTCAAGAACGGCGCGGTGCCGGTGCTGGTCGACCCCGGCATCGACAAGCGCGCGCTCAAGCAGTGCCTGGAAGAGGCCCAGCCGCAGGCCTTCATCGGCATCGGCCTGGCCCACGTGGCGCGGCTGGTGCTGCGCTGGTGCCCGGGGGTGAAGACGCTGGTGACCGTGGGGCGGCGCTGGGGGTGGGGCGGCACCACGCTGGCCCGCATCGAGGCCGAGGGCGCGCGTGCACCGCAGCCGATGGCGGCCACCGATGGCGAGGATGTCGCCGCGATCCTGTTCACCAGCGGCTCCACCGGGGTGCCCAAGGGCGTGGTCTACCGCCACCGCCACTTCGTGGGCCAGGTCGAGCTGCTGCGCGCCGCCTTCGGCATGGAGGCCGGCGGCGTGGACCTGCCGACCTTCCCGCCGTTTGCCCTGTTCGACCCGGCGCTGGGCCTGACCTCGGTGATCCCGGACATGGACCCCACGCGGCCGGCCAAGGCCGACCCGCGCAAGCTGCACGACGCCATTGCCCGCTTCGGCATCACCCAGCTGTTCGGCTCGCCGGCGCTGATGCGCGTGCTGGCCGACCATGGCCAGCCGCTGCACGGCGTGCGCCGGGTCACCTCGGCCGGTGCCCCGGTGCCGCCGGACGTGGTGGCGCGGATCCGCCGGCTGCTGCCCGACGATGCCCAGTTCTGGACCCCGTACGGCGCCACCGAGTGCCTGCCGGTGGCGGTCATCGAAGGCCGCGAGCTGGACAGCACGCGCCAGGCCACCGAGGCCGGTGCCGGTACCTGCGTGGGCCGCGTGGTGGCGCCCAACCAGGTGCGCATCATCGCCATCGACGACGCGCCGCTGCCGCAGTGGTCGCAGGTGCGCGAACTGGCGGTAGGCGAGGTGGGCGAGATCACCGTGGCCGGCCCGACCGCCACCGACAGCTACTTCAACCGCCCGCAGGCCACCGCCGCGGCCAAGATCAGCGAAACGCTGGCCGATGGCCGCACCCAGGTGGTGCACCGCATGGGCGATGTGGGCTACTTCGACGCGCAGGGCCGCTTGTGGTTCTGCGGGCGCAAGACCCAGCGGCTGGAAACCGCGCACGGCCCGCTGTACACCGAACAGGTGGAGCCGGTGTTCAATGCGCTGGACGGCATCGCCCGCACCGCGCTGGTCGGCGTTGGCCCCGCTGGCCGGCAACGGCCGGTGCTGTGCGTGGAGCTGCAGCCCGGCGCGGCCGATACCCCCGCGCTGCGCGAGCGCCTGCGCCACGAGGCCGACGCGCATGCGCACACCACCCGCATCGAACAGTTCCTGATGCACCCGGGCTTCCCGGTGGACATCCGCCACAACGCCAAGATCGGCCGCGAGAAGCTGGCCATCTGGGCCGCAACCCAAGTGGAAACGCACGCATGAAAATCCTGGTGACCGGTGGTGGTGGCTTCCTCGGGCAGGCGCTGTGCCGCGGGCTGGTGCAGCGTGGCCACCAGGTGCTCAGTTTCAACCGGGGCGATTACCCGCCGCTGGCCGCGTTGGGCGTGGGCCAGATCCGCGGCGACCTGGCCGATGCCGATGCCGTGCGGCACGCCGTGGCCGGGGTCGATGCGGTGTTCCACAACGGGGCCAAGGCCGGCGCATGGGGCAGCTATGACAGCTACTTCCAGGCCAACGTGGTGGGCACCGACAACGTGATTGCCGCCTGCCGCGAACACGGCGTGGGCAGGCTGATCTACACCTCCACGCCCAGCGTGACCCACCGCGCCACCCATCCGGTGGAAGGGCTGGGGGCCGACGAAGTGCCTTACGGCGAAGACTTCCAGGCGCCCTACGCGGCCACCAAGACCCTCGCCGAACAGCGTGTGCTGGCCGCCAACGATGCCACCCTGGCCACCGTGGCGCTGCGCCCGCGGCTGATCTGGGGCCCGGGCGACCAGCAGCTGGTGCCGCGCCTGGCCGAACGCGCGCGCGCGGGCCGGCTGCGCTTCGTCGGCGACGGCACCAACCTGGTCGATACGACCTACATCGACAATGCCGCGCTGGCCCATTTCCTGGCCTTCGAACACCTCGCCCCGGGCGCGGCATGCGCGGGCAAGGCGTACTTCATCTCCAACGGCGAACCGTTGCCGATGCGCGAGCTGCTCAACAAGCTGATGGCGGCCGTGGGCGCCCCGGCGGTGGAGAAGTCGATCAGCTTCAAGACCGCCTACCGCATCGGCGCGGTGGCCGAGCGCCTGTGGCCGCTGCTGCGCCTGCGCGGCGAACCGCCGATGACCCGCTTCCTTGCCGAGCAGCTGTGCACGCCGCACTGGTACAGCATGGAACCGGCGCGCCGCGACTTCGGCTACGTGCCACAGGTGAGCATTGACGAAGGCCTCACGAGGCTGAAGTCTTCATCGCGCGCAGAGGGCGCCATCACTTCCTGAACACCGCGGTTTGGTGAAGATTGCAGCACGCCAATCCGGCACGCATTACGCGAGGATCGACATGCTGCATTACGCCGTAATCTTTTTCGTCATCGCCATCATCGCGGCGGTGCTCGGCTTCTCCGGCATCGCCGGCGCTGCCAGTAACATCGCCTGGATCCTGTTCGTCGTGTTCCTGATCCTGGCGGTGGTGTCGATGTTCCGCAAGCGAGGGTAGTCCGCCGGGCAGCCCGCGCTACCTCTCTCCAGCGCGGGGTGCCCAGCGGCGCCTGACGACGGCCTGATCCTCGAAAGGGGGTCAGGCCGTCGTCGTAATGGAACTCTGCAGCGCACGCTCGCCGGCATGCCGCTCCAGCGCCAGTTCCAGCAGGCGGGTGATCAAGGCGGTGTAGCCCAGCCCGCTGGCCGCCCACAGCTTGGGGTACATGCTGATCCGGGTGAAGCCGGGCAGGGTGTTGATCTCGTTGATCACCACCTGGCCATCGCGGCCCAGGAACACGTCGACCCGCGCCAGCCCGGCGCAGTCCAGGGCCTGGTAGGCACGCACGGCGATGGCGCGGATGCGCTGCTGGTCGGCGTCGCTGATTGCCGCCGGCACCACCACGTCGGCCCCGTGCTCGCGGATGTACTTGGTGTCATACGAATAGAATTCGTCGTGCACCACCACCTCGCCGCAGACGCTGGCCTCGGGCGTTTCATTGCCCAGCACCGCGCACTCGATCTCGCGGCCGTCGATGGCCGTTTCCACCAGCGCCTTGTGGTCGTAGGACAGCGCCAGCGCCAGGGCCTCATGGAACTGCTGCGCGTTGTGCACCTTGCTCACGCCCACCGACGAGCCCTGGTTGGCCGGTTTGACGAACAGCGGCGCACCCAGTTGCGCCACCAGCGCGGCGTAATCGGCGTTGGCCGCGCTGGCGCGGTTGAAGCAGGCAAACGGGGCCACGGCCAGGCCGGCATCGCGCAGCAGGCGCTTGGCCACGTCCTTGTCCATCGCCACCGCCGACCCCAGCACGCCGGCGCCCACGAAGGGCAGGTTGGCCATGCGCAGCAGGCCCTGCAGCGAGCCGTCCTCACCCAGCGTGCCGTGCACGATCGGGAAGACCACGTCGATCTGTTCCAGCGCGGTGGCCGGGTCGGTGGGCACCAGCTGCTGGCGCGCCACGCCCGGATGCACGGCCACCGCATTGCCTGAGGGGTTCAGCGCGATCCGCGCCGGGTCCTCGGCATTGAGCAGGAAAGCCTGCGGGTCGCTCACATGCCACTGGCCCTGCTTGTCGATGCCGATCAGGGTGACGTCGAACCGTTCCTTGTCCAGCGCATCGACGATGTTCTTCGCCGACTGCAACGACACTTCATGCTCGGCCGAACGGCCACCGAAAATGATGCCTACCCGCGTCTTGCCCATGCCTGCTGCTGCTCCTTGGTGTGTATGTGGGCTCCTAGCATGAACCGGTCCGCGCGCCATGGCGCACACGGCCTTCATCCACGCGTCAGGCTGGGCACCGTGGCGACGGTCCCGGCCTGCCACGGGCCGGTTAGAATGCACCGATGGCCCGTTCCCTCCTCAGTTCCCTCAAGCCGCTGGCCGGCAATGCGCTGCAGCTGGCGCTCAACCGCGCGCTGGCGCTGGACCCGGACACCCGGGGCGCACTGGCCGCGCTGGATGGCCGCCACATCGCCCTCACCCTGGAATCGCCCGCGCTGGCGATGCGCATCGGGGTGGACGGGGAGCGGCTGACGGTGGGCCCGGTGGACCCGCAGCAGGAACCGGACCTGGCGGTGCGCAGCACGCTGGGTGGGGTGTTGGCGCAACTGCCGTTCCTGGCCCATGCACGCCGTGGCGGCAGCGCCCCGGCCGGGCGGGTCAAGGTCTCCGGCGATGCCGAGCTGGCGCGCCGGCTGCAGCAGCTGGCGAGCCGTTTCGATCCGGACTGGCAGCAGCCGTTCGTGCGTGTGTTCGGCGAGGTGCTGGGGGTGCAGGTGGCCAACAGCCTGCGTTCGGCACTGCAGCATGCGCGCCGCGGCGCGTCCGACCTGGCGCACAGCGCCGCTGAATTTGTCACCGAGGAGTCCCGCGACGTGGTACCGCGAGCAGAACTGGAAGCCTTCCACGACGACGTGGATGTGATGCGTGACGATGTGGAACGCATTGCCGTGCGCGTGCAGCGCCTGCGCCAGGTGCGCGCATGAAGGCGATGTTCCGTGCCACCCGCATTGGCCGCGTGATCCTGCGTTACCGCCTGGACGACCTGCTGGAAGGCACCGTGGCCGAGCGTTGGCTGCGCCTGGCCAAGCCGTTCGTGCCGCGCGCGTCGGCCGACATCGCCGTCCAGTCGCGCGGCGCGCGCCTGCGCCTGGCGCTGCAGGACCTCGGCCCGATCTTCGTCAAGTTCGGGCAGATCCTGTCCACCCGCCGCGACCTGATCCCGGCCGACATCGCCAACGAACTCACCCTGCTGCAGGACCGGGTGAAGCCGTTTGACGGTGCCACCGCGCAGCGCATCGTCGAGCAGGCGCTGGGCCGCCCGGTCAGCGAAGCCTTCGCCAGCTTCGACCTGCAGCCGCTGGCCTCGGCCTCGATCGCACAGGTGCACGCAGCCACCCTGGCCGATGGCCGCCAGGTGGTGGTCAAGGTGCTGCGCCCGGACATCGAAAAGCAGATCGGCGCCGATATCGCGCTGCTCAACTCCGCGGCCGCGCTGGTCGAGCGCACCCACCCGCGCGCGGACAAGATCCGCCCACGCGAAGTGGTGGCCGAAGTGGAGAACACCCTGGCCGCCGAACTGGACCTGCAGCGCGAAGGCGCCAATGCCAGCGTGCTGCGCCGCAACTGGGTCGACTCGGACGACCTGTACGTGCCGGAAGTGATCTGGAGCCACACCGCCGAGCGCGCGCTCACCCTGGAACGCGTATGGGGCATTCCGTCGGACGACATCGCCGCGCTGGACAAGGCCGGCATCGACCGCAAGGCACTGGCCGCCAAGGGCGTGCGGGTGTTCTACACCCAGGTGTTCCGCGACAACTTCTTCCACGCCGATGCGCACGCCGGCAACATCTGGGTCGACATCGATCCGGCCCGGCGTGACAACCCGCGCTTCATCGCGCTGGATTTCGGCATCATGGGCCAGCTGTCCGAGCAGGATCAGTACTACCTCGCCGAAAACTTCATGGCCATCTTCAACAAGGACTACCGGCGCATGGCCGAGCTCCACGTTGAAGCCGGCTGGATGCCCAACAACGTGCGCATCGACGAGCTGGAAGCGGCGGCGCGGTCGGTCTGCGAACCGTACTTCACCCGCCCGCTGTCGCAGATCTCACTCGCCGAAGTGCTGATCAAACTGTTCCGCGTGGCCCAGCGCTACGAACTGACCCTGCAGCCGCAGCTGATCCTGCTGCAGAAGACCCTGCTCAACATCGAGGGCGTGGGCCGCCAACTCGACCCGGAACTGGACATCTGGGCGGTGGCGCGACCGGTGCTGGAACGCATCCTGCGCGAACGCTACAGCCCGCGCCGGGTACTGAAGGAGCTGCGCAAGCGGCTGCCGGAAATCATGACCCACACTCCGGACATGCCGCGGCTGGTGCACGCCTGGCTGAAGCAGCAGGTGGAAGGCGGGCACGAGCTGTCGATGCGCTCGCAGGACCTGGTGGCGCTCAACACGAACCTGCAGAAGCTGCAGAAGCGTGCGGTGGCCGCGATCGCCGGCGTTGGCCTGCTGATCGTGGCGGCGGTGCTGTATGGCATGCAGCCGGGTGGCTGGTACTTCGGCGATGCGCCGGTGTGGAGCTGGGTGAGCGGCGCGGCCGGCCTGTTCTCGCTGGCCAGCGCCTGGTGGCGGCGCTGACATGACGCTGCAGGCGCTCAAGGAGGAGCTGGCCCGCTTCGGCGCCGACAACGACGCCACCCACACCGCGCGTGCCCAGCGCATGCTCAACATCACGCCCGACACCGGTGCGTTGCTGGGGGTCCTGGTGCGTGCCACCGGCGCACGCCGGGTACTGGAAATCGGCACCTCCAACGGCTATTCCACGCTGTGGCTGGCCGAGGCCGCCGCCGCGGTGGGTGGCCACGTCACCACGCTGGAACACGCCGCCGACAAGGTCGCGCTGGCGCGCAGCACCTTCGACCGCAGCGGGCTGGGTGCACATATCGCGCTGGTCCACGCCGAGGCCGGCGCATGGTTGAATGCAGCGGCCGACGACAGCATCGACCTGCTGTTTCTGGATTCCGAACGCAGCCAGTACCTGGGCTGGTGGCCGCAGCTGCGCCGGGTGCTGCGGCCCGGTGGCCTGCTGGTGGTCGACAACGCGGTCTCGCACGCCGAACAGATGGCGGCCTTCGATGCCTGCGTGCGCGCCGATCCGCAGTTCCAGTGCGTGCTGGTGCCGATCGGCAACGGCGAACTGATCGCGGTACGCAGCGCCGCCTGAATCATCGCCGATGGCGCTGCCCGCGCGCGGCGGGGATAATCGGTCGGTGAACGACACCGACACCGCATTCCCCGCCACCGCCGACGCGGCCCCGCTGCAGCTGCTGCACGTGGACGACCGCCTGGCCGTGGTCAACAAGCCCGCCGGGCTGATGGTCCACGACAGCAAACTGGCCCGTGGCGAAGACGACTTCCTCGCCGACCGCCTGCGCGAGCAGCTCGGCAAGCCGATCTTCCTGGTACACCGCCTGGACCGCGCCACCAGTGGCTGCCTGCTGCTGGCCTTCGACCGCGAAAGCGCCAGCGTGCTGGGCAAGGCGTTGATGGGCGGCGACGTCACCAAGGACTATCTGGCCATCTGCCGTGGCTGGCCGGCCGAGGAGGCCTTTACCGTCGACCACGACCTCGACGGTGGCCCCGGCAAGCCGGTCAAGAAGCAGGCCATCACCCATTTCCAGCGCGTGGCCGTGGGCGAGATCGCCGTGCCCGTCGGCGAGTTCGAGACCTCGCGTTACGCGTTGCTGCGTTGCCAGCCGCAGACCGGCCGCTTCCGCCAGATCCGCCGCCACCTCAAGCACCTGTCGCATCACCTGATCGGCGACACCAGCCACGGCGATGGCCGGCACAACCGCAGTTTCCGCATGCAGGGCGTCCACCGCATGCTGCTGCACGCCGAACGCCTGCGCTTCCCGCACCCCGATGGCTCAGCGATGGATGTCAGCGCCCCGGTGGACGGGGAGTTCCGCAAGGCGATGGATGTGTTGGGGTGGGAAGGGGTTTGAGCGGGGTCTGACCGGGATCTGCGGCGATCCGACCGGGCCTGCCCCGGATCCAACCGGACGTGCCCCGGACCCAACCGGGTAGAGC
>NZ_QAIW01000298.1:0-2361 GCF_003061285.1 Stenotrophomonas sp. HMWF003
AACAACCTGCTGCCCGATTGCGTGCTGTGCTCGCCGGCGCGGCGCACCCGCGAAACCCTGGAGGCCGTGCTGGGCATCACCGGCTTTGTCGAAAAGCGCCTGGAAGATGCCGTCTACGACGCCACCCCGGGCACCCTGATGGGCCTGATCGAGGCCCGTGGCGATGTCGACCGGCTGCTGGTGGTCGGGCACAACCCCGGCCTGGAACAGCTGGTGGCCCTGCTCAGTGAGGGCACCAGCAGCGATTACCGCGGCATGCCGCCGGGCGGCATCGCGGTGCTGTCGGTGGACGGCAAGGCCAGCATCGAGCCCGGCGTGGCCACCCTGACCGCCTTCTGGTGGCCGTAGCCCATGGCGGTAGTGCGCGCGTTGTTGGGCTGCCTGCTGGCACTGGCAGCCGAAGCGGCCTGCGCTGAACCGCCGGCGCCTGCCCCGCGCCAGGTGCTGGAATTCGATACCGCGCGCTCGCGCTTTGGTTTCGAGATCCGCACCCGGCTGGGGCAGCGCATCGAAGGGGTGTTCCCGCGCTTCGAGGGACGTATCGAGGTGCTGTCCGACGGACGCCACCAGGTGCACCTGCGGATGTTCACCCGCTACGTGGAAATACCCGGCAAGACCCGCTACACCGGCTGGATGCGCGGCGAAGAGTTCTTCGATTCGGCGCGCTACCCGGTGGTCGAGTTCGACTCGGTGCCTTACTGGCCCGAGGTCGTGGACAAGGGCGGCGGGGTGGAGGGCCGGTTGATCCTGCGCGGGGTGAGCCACCCGGAGACCCTGCGGGTGGAGCCGGCGGAGTGCCCCCGGGCCGGGTATGATTGCGACGTGGTCAGCCGCGGCAATGTGCAGCGAGGCCGGTATGGAATGGACAGCTGGCAGCTTGCCTTGAGTGATCGAGTGACCTTCGTATTGCGAGCGCGTCTGAGCGAGGCGCCGAAACCGTGAACCCATTGTTGAAGATCGGGCTGCTGGCATTGCTGTTGCTGGTCAGCGGCTGTGCCTCGCTGTCCAACGCCGAGCGTGACCGCGCGGCCGGCATTGCCGTGCAGGCGCGTTCAACCGTGGTCGAGTGCAGCCAGGCGGACCGCTGCGCGCTCGATTCGCCGCTGCGCGGACTGGGCGGCAAGGCGTTCGCTGCCTCCACCGAGGCCGCCCCGCAGCACTACGCCACCATCATCGATGAGGGCGAGGTGTCGCTGGTGGCACGGCTGAACCTGATCCGCAGCGCCACCCGCAGCATCGACCTGCAGACCTACATCTTCGACAAGGACGACAGCGCCCGGCTGGTGCTGGACGAACTGCTGGGCGCGGCCCGGCGCGGGGTCAAGGTCCGGGTGCTGATCGACCAGCTCTCGGCGATCTCCGACCTGGAGATCCTGGGGGCACTGGCCAGCAGCCACCAGAACTTCGAGCTGCGGGTGTACAACCCGACCTTCGGCAAGGCGCGGTTGAACTACTTCGATTACGCCGGCAGCGTGCTGTGCTGCTTCCGTCGCTTCAACCAGCGCATGCACAACAAGCTGCTGGTGATCGACGACGCACTTGGCGTGGTCGGCGGCCGCAACTACCAGGACGACTATTACGACTGGGACAGCGAATACAACTTCCGCGACCGCGACGTCCTGGTGGCGGGCCCGGAAGTGCGCGAAATGGCAGCCAACTTCGATGCGTTCTGGCGCGCGCCGCGCAGCGTGCCGGCCGAACGCCTCAACGACGTCGGCGGCCTGCTGCTCAAGCACGGCGCACCGCCGATGCCGCCGGCCGAGTTCCGCCACCCGCAGCGGATCGCGCGGGTCAGCGATGAAGCCAACGACCCCGCCTACGTCACCCGTGCGTTTGTCGACACCGCGCTGCCGGTGGCGTCGGTGCGCTACGTGGCCGACCTGCCGCGCAAGCACCGCCGCGAACGGCCCAGCCAACCGGCCAACGGCCAGCACGTCACCGAGCCGCAGCTGGACGCGCTGATTTCCAGCGCGCAGACCGAAGTGCTGCTGCAGACGCCGTACCTGGTGCTGTCCAAGCCCGCCCGCAAGCTGTTCTCCGACCTGCGCAAGCGCGCGCAGCCGCCGCGCATCGTGGTGTCGTCCAACAGCCTGGCCGCCACCGACAACCCGATCGTCTACGCGCTGTCCTACAAGTACAAGCGGCGCAACCTGCGCGAACTGGGCTTCAACATCTACGAGTACAAGCCGTTCCCGCTCGATGCCCCGGTCGACTACCGCAACCTGCTGCCGGCCCCACTGGGCGAGGCGCCGCCGTCGGACGGCAAGCGCAGCAGCCTGATCGGTGGCAGCGCGGCCGGCAGCAATGCGCGCGGCAGTGCCGGCAACGGCGACCGCCGGCGCACCGGGCCCGAGGCGGTCG
>NZ_QAIW01000298.1:2405-6621 GCF_003061285.1 Stenotrophomonas sp. HMWF003
GCGTGCTGCGCGCCGAAACCCGGCCGTCGTTCCTGGGCACCAAGGCCGTCAACAAGCCGCTGCCGGTCACCCGCACCG
The DNA here is from genome assembly GCF_003061285.1 of Stenotrophomonas sp. HMWF003. Lineage (NCBI taxonomy): Bacteria > Pseudomonadati > Pseudomonadota > Gammaproteobacteria > Lysobacterales > Lysobacteraceae > Stenotrophomonas > Stenotrophomonas sp. HMWF003. The sequence goes on from NZ_QAIW01000298.1 coordinate 2,484, forward strand.
GCGCGCGCATGGGCCTGCATGCCAAGTCGATGGTGGTGGACCGCCGCATCGGCGTGATCGGCACGCACAACTTCGATCCGCGCAGTGAGAACTACAACACCGAAGGCGCGGTGATCATCGACGACCCGGTGTTTGCCGAAGCGCTGGCGCAGAGCATCCTGCGCGACATCCACCCGCAGAACTCGTGGGTGGTGGCGCCGCGTACCAAGCCACCGGTGTTGTCCGGGTTGAACTACAGCGTCGGCAAGGCATCCGAAGCACTGCCCGTGCTGGACTTCTGGCCGTGGCGCTACGCCACCGATTACGAGTTCCAGCCCGGTCCGGACTGCCCCGCGCCGCTGCGCCGGCAGCACGAGGACTTCCATAAGTGCTACGTGGCCGTCGGCGATTTCCCCGAGGTCAACGTCGGCCCGAAATGGCTGCTGGTGCGCATGCTGACCGCCTTCGGCGCCGGCCTGGTCCCCATCCTGTAATCCCTTGGTTCCACGGAGCTGCTGCATGTCCCAGGTATTCCGCGAGGCGGTGTCGATCGAGGCACTCAACGCGCTCAGCCGCAACACCCTCATCGACCACCTGGGCATCGTCTTCACCGTCGCCGGTGAGGACTGGGTCAGCGCCACCATGCCGGTGGACGCACGCACCCGCCAGCCTTACGGCATCCTGCACGGTGGCGCGTCGGTGGTGCTGGCCGAAACGCTCGGCAGCAGCGCCGGCAACCTGTGCGTGGATACCACCCAGCAGGTGTGCGTCGGCCTGGAGATCAACGCCAACCACATCCGCGCCATGCGCGGCGGCGTGGTCACCGGTACCGCGCGTGCGGTGCACGTGGGCCGCAGCACCCATGTCTGGGACATCCGCATCGAAGACGAGGGCGGCCGCCTGGTGTGCACCTCGCGGCTCACCCTGGCGGTGGTGCCGGCGGTCGCCCCGGGCTGATCGCGGCACTGCATGGATGCTGTGTTGCGTTGGTCGCCACAGTGCGCCGGCGCACTGTGGGTGTGGGCGCTGTGCCGCAACCGGGCAGCGGCTTGACCCCTTGCGGTCGCTGGCCCTCCCGCGTTATCGATTTGGCCGGTTGCGGCTGGCAGACCCTGCGGCGCTCGGGTATCGTGCGCGGATGAATTCCCCCACCCCGGCCTCACGTGGCGGCGTGGCGCGTGTGTGCCGATACCTGTACCGCGTACCGCTGCTGCTGGTCCACCTGTTGCTGTTCCTGCCGATGCTGCTGATCGCCATGCTGCCCCCGTGGGGACGCGTGCTCGTGGGCAACCGTCCGTTCGAGCACGTCGCGGTCAATGCATGGTCCAGCGGCCTGATGTGGATCTTCGGCTTCCGCCTGCACCGGATCGGTACGCCGCTTCCCGGTGCGGTGCTGTTCGTGGCAAATCACGTCAGCTGGGTCGACATCAACATGCTGCACAGCCAGCGCATGATGGGTTTCGTGGCCAAGCGCGAGATCGCCAGCTGGCCGGTGGTGGGCTGGTTGGCCGCCCGCGGCCAGACCATCTTCCACCAGCGCGGCAGCACCGAGTCGCTGGGCGGGGTGATGCAGGAAATGGTGGTTCGCCTGCGCGAGGGCAAGGCCGTGGGCGTGTTCCCCGAAGGGCGCACCCGGGGCGGCCATGAAGTGGGCCCGTTCCACGCCCGCATCTTCCAGGCCGCGGTGGAAGCCCAGGTCCCGGTGCAGCCGGTGGCGCTGCGCTATGGCTGGCGCGGCGACGCCCAGACCATCGTGGCGTTCGGCCCGGGCGAGAGCTTCTTCGCCAATTTCCTGCGCCTGCTGGGTGAGCCGGCCCGCCGCGCCGAGGTGCATTTCCTCGCGCCCATTGGTACGCACGACCTGGAAGGCCGTCGCCGCATCGCTGAAACTTCGCGGACGCGCATCCTGGCGGCGATGAACGCCGAGTAGCGCATGTCGGCTCTTCACGCGCCAGCGTCGCAACCGGGAGCAGGCTGCCGCCCATGTTGACCGCTGCCGACTACCGCCCGCCGCGTTGGCTGCGCAATCCGCACCTGCAGTCGATGCTCAGCTCCAGCCGCATGCGCATGCAGCGCGGCCTGATGCTGCTTGCCGCCACCGGGGCGATGACCGAAGAGCTGATCCTGGACGGTGGGCAGGGCGTGCGCCTGCAGGGCTGGCACAGCCACGTGGAGGGCCGCGAGCCGATCGGCATGGCGCTGCTGCTGCACGGCTGGGAAGGCAGTGCCGAGTCCAGCTACATGCGCATGACCGCCGCGCGCATGCTGGAGGAGGGGTTCGACGTGGTGCGGCTGAACTTCCGCGACCACGGCAACACCCACCACCTCAACCCCGGCATCTTCCACTCCAACCGCATCGACGAAGTGGTCCATGCCGCGGGCGACATCGCCCAGCGCTGGCCGCAGCTGCCGCTGGTCGCGGCCGGTTACTCGCTGGGCGGCAACTTCGTGCTGCGCCTCGCACTGCGCGCGCCATCGGCCGGGGTGCCGCTGCGCCGGGTGGCGTCGGTCTGCCCGGTGCTGGACCCGGCCATCACCATGGAGAGCATCGAGAACGGCCCGGCGATGTACGACTGGTATTTCCGCCGCAAGTGGGCCGGCTCGCTGCGCCGCAAGCGCGACCTGTTCCCCGAGCTGAGCGACTGGGACGACCGGGTGCTCAAGCTCGACATCCGGGCCCTCACCGCCTGGCTGGTCGAGCACCACACCGACTTCGGCTCGCTGCAGGCGTATTTCGACGGGTATTCGATTGCCGGCGACCGGCTGGCCGGGCTGGACGTGCCGGCCGACATCCTGATGGCCCAGGACGACCCGGTGATCCCGTTCGCCACCTTCGACGGCTGGCGCCTGCCGGCCCACGCCCACCTGGAAATCGCCCCGTGGGGCGGCCATTGCGGCTTCCTGGAAAACTGGCGCGGCGACGGCTTCTCCGAACGCTGGGTGTCCCAGCGGCTGCGCGCCGAAGCCGTGCGCTGAGCCAGCGTGGCCCGGCGGGCGTGCTCTACAATCGGGGTTTGACCCACGCTGGACCGTCATGCAAGACAAGATCCTCCAAGCCCTGCGCCGCAATGCGGCCGACGATGCCGTGCAGCTTGCGCGCCAGTGGACCGCCGACGAGCCGGAGCAGCCGCAGGCGCACCGCTGGCTGGCGCTGTCGCTGCAGCAGCAGGGCCAGTTCGATGCCGCCCTGGACAGCCTGCAGCAGGCCCTGGCGCTGGCCCCCGACAACGCCGACCTGCACCTGCAGCACGCCGGCCTGCTGCTGGCCCTGCGCCAGTTCGAGGCCGCCGGCTCGGCGCTGGACCGCACCGCCTCGCTCAATCCCAACGAGCTTGCCGCCTACCTGATGCAGGCGCACATGGCGCTGCTGCGCAACGACGTGGACGAAGCCGAGCGCATCACCCGCATCGCCACCCGCCTGGACGAGGACAGCCCCGAGCTGGCCGCATTGAACGGCATGATCGCGCTGCGCCGGGGCGAGGGCGACCGCGCGCTGGCCTTGCTGTCGGCGGCTGCGCGGGCGCTGCCGGACGATCCGCGGGTGCTGTATGCGCTTGGGTTCGCCTACATGAGCAAGGACATGCTGGCCTTTGCCGAGCAGGCGTTCCGGCGCGTGCTGGAGCTCAACCCGGCCGTGACCTCGCTGCGTGCGCTGCTGGTGCAGCTGGCGCTGCGCCAGGGCAACAGCGAATCGGCTGCAGCCACGCTGCGCCAGGTGCTGGCCGAGCCCGACGGCGACACCCCGGCCATGCGCCGCCTGGCCGGTGAGCTGGAACTGCAGTCCGGCCAGCCGCTGCAGGCCGTGGAGCACCTGTTGCCGGTGCTGGAACAGGCGCCCGGCGATCGCCACACGCTGCAGCTGCTGCTGATGGCCTGGCAGCGCCTGGGCCGCGAACAGCAGGCCCGCGACACCCTGGACGCGTTGCTGGACACCCACCCGCAGCTGCACGACCTGTGGCTGGCACGGTTGTCCATCGAAGTCGTGGGCGCCGCCGAGGCGGTTGCCGTGGGCGAGCGTTGGCTGCAGGCAATGCCCGACCACCTGCCGGCGCTGGAAACGCGCATGCGCCTGCACGACATGGCCGGCGAAGGCGATGCAGCCGAGGCGATGGCACGTCGCATCGTGGCGCTTGAACCGGGCCGCGTCAGCGGTGAAACC
>NZ_QAIW01000298.1:6631-7394 GCF_003061285.1 Stenotrophomonas sp. HMWF003
TCAGCGGTGAAACCCGCATCGTCGGTGGCCTGCTTGAGCGCGACCCGCAGGCGGCGATCGCCCATGTGCAGGCGATCCATGACAGCGCACCGGACGAGGCCAAGGCGAGCCTGCGTGCGTGGCTGGGCGCGGTGCAGGACCAGGCCGGGCAGCATGCCGACGCCCTGCGCACCTGGGTGGCCGCGCACGCGTTGGAAGCCGGCCAGCGCCTGCCGCTGCCGCCGCAGGCCAAGGCACCGCTGAGCTGGCCGGACATGGGCACCATCGGCGAGGACACCGTGGCCCGCCCGATGCTGGTCTGGGGTGCACCCGGGTCGGGCGTGGAGCGCGTGGTCGCGGCCATTTCCGCGGCCAGCACCGTGCTGCGCGGCGATCGTTTCGGCGAAACCCCGCCCAACGACGCCTTCCAGAATTACCACACGCTGCAGGACCTCTCGACCGGTGCGCTCAGCCCGGAACAGCTGGTGGCGCAATGGCGCGAACAGTTGCCGTCGCGCGGTCTGGCCGACGCCAACGTGATCGACTGGCTGCTGTGGTGGGACAACGCGCTGTTGTGGGCGCTGCGCCCGCAGCTGCCCGAAGGCCGCCTGCTGGTGGTCCTGCGCGACCCGCGCGACATGCTGCTGCATTGGCTGGCGCATGGCGCGCCGGCGCCGTTCGCGGTCAACGGGATCGATGAAGCGGCCGAGTGGCTGGCGCGTTCGCTGGCCCAGGTGGCCACCCTGCACGAGCAGGATCTGTACCCGCACGCGCTGGTCAACAT
>NZ_QAIW01000298.1:7404-14667 GCF_003061285.1 Stenotrophomonas sp. HMWF003
ACGACCCGGCGGTGATGGCCGAGCACCTCGGCCGCCTGTTCGGCATGCGCTTCCCGCCGGCGCCCACGCTGGGCCCGGCGCGCCTGCCTGCCGGCCACTGGCGCCAGTACCGCGACGTGATGGCCGCGCCGTTCGCCCTGCTGACGCCGGTCGCGGTCCGCCTTGGCTACCCGGAAGAGTGAGGATTCCCAGATGCGCCTGAGCAGTATCAGCCTCCAGAACGGCCACCCGATCGCGGCGGAATTCGCCGCGGGCGACGCCGCCGGCTTCGCCCCCAACCGCAACCCTCCGCTGGCCTGGAGCGAGGTGCCCGAGGGCACCCGTTCGTTCGCCCTGCTGTGCGTTGACCCGGATGTGCCGACCGTACCGGACACGGTGGGACGGCACGACTGCACGGTGCCCCGTGACCAGCCGCGCGCGGACTTCGTGCACTGGGCCATGGCGGACATTCCGACCGCGGTGCGCGAGATCGCGGCCGGCAGCTGCAGCGAAGGCTTCACGGTCAAGGGCAAGACCACGCCGGCCGGTCCGGCCGGGTCGCGGCAGGGCCTGAATGACTTCACCGGCTGGTTTGCCGGCAACCCGGACATGGCCGGCCAGTACCTGGGCTACGACGGCCCGTACCCGCCGTTCAACGACGAACGCGTGCACCGGTATTTCTTCCGGCTGTTCGCACTCGACGTGGCGCAGCTGGACCTGCCGACGCCGTTCACCGCTGCCGATGTGCACCGGGCGATGCACGGTCATGTGCTGGCCGAGGCGGCGCTGCATGGCACCTACACGTTGAACCCGGCGCTGGGTTGATCCACCCGGCACACACGATCCGGTGGTAAAACGAAGAAGGGCGGCCTCTGGCCGCCCTTCCGCGTTTCAGTTGTTGACTGTTTCCGACTCGACCACCATGTCGAGCACATACGCCAGCGACGAGCCGTCGGCCGGCGGGTTGGAGATCTTGTAGCGCTTCACGCGCACCACGTTGCGCACGCCGTCTTCGTGCGTGTAGCCCTCGATGGTGCCGTAGAAGTTCTCGAACGCGCCCGGGGTACCCTGCTTGAGGCCCTTGTCATCGAACGACACTTCGCGGGTCTGCAGGCACTGCATGTCCGGGATCATCGGGTGCGAGCACGGCTTGGTCTTCGCGGCCACTTCCAGGAACACCGTCTCGCCTTCGCCGCCGTAGCGGGTCTCGGCGGTCGGCTCGGGGTTGAAGACCAGCACGTCGCCGGCGGCGGTGCGCAGTGTCAGCTGGCCCTGGCCGGCCAGTTCGGCCTTGAGCGCGCCTTCCAGCCGCGACCCCACGGCCTGGTCCAGCGCCATCAGCGCCTTGTCGGTGCAGGCCATCATGGTCGACGCCATCGGCGACACGGTCAGGGTGCCGTCGGCCAGGGTATAGCCGCCGCCCATGCGGTTGCAGGTGTTGCTGACCGACAGGCGGCCATCGTGGAAGTCCAGCGTGACCGGCTTGTCGGCACGGGCAAACAGGGCGTCCACGCGCTTGCCGCTGGCATCGGTGGCGCTGTCGAGCAGCCAGTGGTTGCCCTGCAGGCGCTGCACGTCCAGCTTGGCCGCGGCCTGGGTAGTGGCGGCAGCGGTCGGCGCGGGGGCGAGGTCGTCGCTGCCGCTACCGGCCGGTGCGTTGGTGGACGGGTTGCTGCAGGCGGCCATCAGGGCCAGCGGCAGGATCAGCATCAGGGTGCGGGTGCGGTTCATGGACATCTCCTTGGGAACCCGGGGAAAAACGGTGCAGCGTATGAAACGGGGTCAGGCAGGCACGGCGGTGTTCAGTTGCCAGCAGGCAACCACAGCAGCAGGGCCGCGCCCAGTGCGATGCGATAGAACGCAAACGCGGTGAATTTGTGTGACTTGATATAGCCCAGCAGCCACTTCACTACGACGAAGCCGGTGACGGCGGCGGCAAGGAAGGCCACGCCCACGTCGGTCCAGTTCTCGTTGCCGAGCTTGCCGTCCTTGGCCATTTCCAGGAACGCATAGGCACTGGCGGCGAACATGGTGGGAATGCCCACCAGGAACACGAACTCGGTGGCTGCCGCGCGTCGGCTCAGGCCAAACAGCATGGCCACGAAGATCGCCGCCGCCGAGCGCGAGGTGCCCGGGAACACCCCGGCCACCACCTGCGCCAGGCCGACCAGGATGGCCACCTTCCAGGTCACCTCGTCGCGATCGGGCAGGCGGGCGGTGTAGGTTTCCACCAGGATCATCCAGATGCCGCCGATGATCAGCGCCCAGGCAACCGGGGTGACCGTCTCGGGCAGTTCCCAGCCCGCCAGGCGCACCGGCAGGCCGACCACGGCCGTGACCAGGAAGGCGGTGCCCAGCTTCATCACGTAGTCGCGGTTGGCGCGCTCGTGCAGGCCGGTGGCCAGCGTCCACAGCCGCTGGCGGAATACCAGGGTGATGGCCAGGATCGCACCGGCCTGGATCACGATGTTGAAGAAATCCGAGCGCGCGCCCAGCCAGTGCTGGGCAATCAGCAGGTGGCCGGTGCTGGAGATCGGGAGGAATTCGGTGAGGCCTTCGAGGATGCCCAACAACAGGGCAGAGAGCAGATCGGACATCGGGTGCTGGGACTCGGAATGGATGAAATCGCGGTAGAGCATAAAACATCAAACGCCGCACCAAATGTGTGCGTGGTGCGGCCGTTGCACCGATGTGGTGCGGCCGCTTCCGCGGCGGGCCGGGTGCGCCCCCAATGAAATCAACGGCTTGTGAAGATTCAAAAGTTGGCACGGCGATTGCTCTATCCCCTTACGCAATCATCCATCCGAGGGTTTCACCGATGTCCGTGGAAAACGTTGAGAAGCTGATCAAGGACAACCAGATCGAGTTCATCGACCTGCGTTTCGTCGACATGCGCGGTATCGAACAGCACGTCACCTTCCCGGTGAGCATCGTCGAGCCGTCGCTGTTTGAAGAAGGCAAGATGTTCGATGGCAGCTCGATCGCTGGCTGGAAAGGCATCAACGAATCGGACATGGTCCTGCTCCCGGACCCGGCCAGCGCCTACATCGACCCGTTCTACGCCGACCCGACCCTGGTGATCAGCTGCGACATCCTCGACCCGGCCACCATGCAGCCGTATGGCCGCTGCCCGCGCGGCATCGCCAAGCGCGCCGAGGCCTACCTGAAGTCCTCCGGCATCGCCGAGCAGGCCTTCTTCGGCCCGGAGCCGGAGTTCTTCATCTTCGACTCGGTCCGCTTCGCCAACGACATGGGCCACACCTTCTTCAAGATCGATTCCGAAGAAGCCGCGTGGAGCACCGGTGACAAGTACGACGGCGCCAACAGCGGCTACCGTCCGGCGGTGAAGGGCGGGTATTTCCCCGTGCCGCCGACCGACTCGCTGCACGACCTGCGCGCGGAAATGTGCAAGACCCTGGAACAGGTCGGCATCGAAGTGGAAGTGCAGCACCACGAAGTGGCCACTGCCGGCCAGTGCGAGATCGGCACCAAGTTCAGCACCCTGGTGCAGAAGGCCGACGAACTGCTGCGCATGAAGCACGTCATCAAGAACGTCGCCCACCGCAACGGCAAGACCGCCACCTTCATGCCCAAGCCGATCGTCGGTGACAACGGCAGCGGCATGCACGTGCACCAGTCGCTGTCCAAGGGCGGCACCAACCTGTTCTCCGGCGACGGCTACGGCGGCCTGAGCCAGATGGCGCTGTGGTACATCGGCGGCATCTTCAAGCACGCCAAGGCCATCAACGCCTTCGCCAACTCCGGCACCAACAGCTACAAGCGCCTGGTCCCGGGCTTCGAAGCCCCGGTGATGCTGGCCTACTCGGCCCGCAACCGCTCGGCATCGTGCCGCATTCCGTGGGTGTCCAACCCGAAGGCGCGCCGCATCGAAATGCGTTTCCCCGATCCGATCCAGTCCGGCTACCTGACCTTCACCGTGCTGATGATGGCCGGCCTGGACGGCATCCGGAACCAGATCGACCCGGGCGCACCGAGCGACAAGGACCTGTACGACCTGCCGCCGGAAGAAGAGAAGCTGATCCCGCAGGTCTGCTCCTCGCTGGACCAGGCCCTGGAAGCGCTGGACAAGGACCGCGAGTTCCTCAAGGCCGGCGGCGTGATGAGCGACGACTTCATCGACGGCTACATCGCGCTGAAGATGCAGGAAGTGACCCGCTTCCGCGCCGCCACGCACCCGCTCGAGTACCAGATGTACTACGCCAACTGAGCAACCGGTGACGATGACGAAGGACCTCCCTCCCACCTTCGTCATCGTCACCGCCTTTCCGGCTGGGGAGCCGGCAAGGCACGCCGCAAAGCGGACCGTTGGTCCGCTGCAGAAGGTAGAGCGGACCGTTGGTCCGCTGCACCACCAGGGGCAAGAGAGACCGGACGCGTGCCATGGGCCCCTCCTCCCTCCCGCGTCACCGCTACCGTGGCCCGCAAGGACCACGGCAGTGGCGAGGCCCATGCATCGTTCGGCGCACCAGGGGGCGGCCATGTGCAAGTGGCCGCCCGCTGACCTGACACCGGCCAGCAACACACCGCCGGTTCCATCCACCATCGGGACATGCGCATGAAACTGATCTCCGCCATCATCCGGCCGTTCAAGCTCGACGAGGTCCGCGAGGCCCTCTCCGATGCGGGCGTGTCGGGCATCACCGTGACCGAAGTGAAAGGCTTCGGGCGCCAGAAGGGCCACACCGAGTTGTATCGCGGCGCGGAGTACGTCGTGGATTTCCTGCCGAAGATCAAGATCGAAACCGTGGTCACCGACGACCGCCTGGACGCGGTGGTCGAAGCGATCCAGAACGCGGCCGGCACCGGCAAGATCGGTGACGGCAAGATCTTCGTGACCGCGGTCGAACAGGTCGTTCGCATCCGCACCGGCGAAATCGGCGCTGACGCGCTCTAACCCCACTCGGAGCCCACAATGAAGACCTCTTTGTTCACCGGGTGGCAAGCCCGGTTCCATGCCGTGTGCCTGTTGATGCTGGTCAGCGCGCTGGCCGTTGGCGCGTTCTCCAGCACCGCGCAGGCCCAGGCGCAGGTCACCCCGGCACCGTCGGAGACGGTCGCGGTCGAGCCGCTGCCCGTTGCCGCCGCGCCGGCTGCACCGGTCGCCGACGCCGCGGCCGCTGCCGCGCCCAGCTTCGACCACGGCGACGTCGCCTGGATGCTCACCTCCACCCTGTTGGTGCTGCTGATGGTGGTGCCCGGCCTGGCCCTGTTCTATGGCGGCCTGGTGCGCTCCAAGAACGTGCTGTCCATCCTCAGCCAGATCCTGGTGGTGTTCTCGCTGATCCTGATCCTGTGGGTGGCCTACGGCTACAGCGCGGTGTTCAGTGAAGGCAACGCCTTCTTCGGCTCGTTCACCGAGTTCGCCTTCCTCAAGGGCTTTACCCCCGATTCGGTGGGCAACACCCCGATCAAGGGCCTGCCCGACTACCTGTTCGTCGCCTTCCAGTCGACCTTTGCCGGCATCACCACCGCGCTGATCGTCGGCGCCTTCGCCGAGCGCATCAAGTTCAAGGCAGTGCTGCTGTTCTCGGCGCTGTGGTTCACCCTGAGCTACATCCCAATGGCCCACATCGTGTGGGGCGGCGGCTATCTGGGCGCGATGGGCGCGATCGATTTCGCCGGTGGCACCGTGGTCCACATCAATGCCGGCGTGGCCGGCCTGGTCGGCGCGTACTTCGTCGGCAAGCGCATCGGCTACGGCCAGACCGCGTTGAAGCCGCACAACGTGCCGTTCACCTACATCGGCGCGATGCTGCTGTGGGTGGGCTGGTTCGGCTTCAACGCCGGCTCGGCCGCCGCCGCCGACACCGTGGCCTCGCTGGCCTTCCTCAACACCATCCTGGCCACCGCCGCCGCGGTGCTGGGCTGGACGCTGGTGGAAGCGGTGAGCAAGGGCAAGCCGTCGGCGCTGGGCGCTGCGTCCGGCGCGGTGGCCGGCCTGGTCGGCATCACCCCGGCCTGCGGCACCGTCGGCCCGCTGGGCGCGATCGTGATCGGCCTGGTGGCCGGCGTGGTCTGCGTGTGGGGCGTGACCGGTCTCAAGCGCCTGCTGCGCGTGGATGACACCGCCGACGTATTCGGCGTGCACGGCATCGGCGGCATCGTCGGCGCCCTGCTCACCGGCGTGTTCAGCGCGCAGTCGCTGGGCGGCACCAAGGCCGATCTCGACATCGGCCACCAGGTCTGGGTGCAGCTGGTCAGCGTCGGCTTCACCATCGTCTGGTGCGCCGTGGTCACCGCGGTGATCCTGCTGGTGGTACGCATGGTGTTCGGCCTGCGCGTCACCGAAGAAGCCGAGCGCACCGGCCTGGACGTCACCTCGCACGGCGAATCCGCCTACGAGGCCTGACCGCCACCCGCACGTAGTGCCGGGCTCTGCCCGGCAACCAACCACCGTAGTGCCGGGCTCTGCCCGGCAACGAAAGAAACAAGAAAAGCGAGAGAGAAGCTGTACCTTCGCCGGCGGCCTTCGGGTCGCCGGCTTTTTGTTGGGCGTCTGCAATCAGCCACGCATGGCGTAGCTCTACCGCCCACGCAGACACACCCGCCCGCCGGCAACCGCGCGCAGAATCCCGCACAATGCGGTCATGCGCCCCCTCCGCACCGTACTGCCGCTGTTCGCCTGCCTGCTGCTCGCCGCGTGCACCAGCCCCGGCATCCGCAGCCCGCTCGCCAGCTGGGTACCGTCGGCCAACTACAACGCCCGCAGCCCGGTCATCATCGTGCTGCACCACACCGACCAGCATTCGGTGCAGGAAAGCCTGGACACCCTGCGCAGCGCCAACAGCGGGGGCAAGGTCAGCGCGCACTATCTGGTTGGTGCCGACGGCCACATCTACCAGCTGGTGGGCGACGACCGCCGCGCCTGGCACGCCGGGCCGGGCCGCTGGGGCACGCTCACCGATCTCAACTCGACCTCGATCGGCATCGAGATCGACAACGATGGCGAAACCCCGTTCGCGCCCGCGCAGATCGACGCCGTGATCCGCCTGCTGGACGACCTGTGCACGCGCCTGCGCATCCCGCGCACGCAGGTGATCGGGCATGCCGACCTGGCCCCCACCCGCAAGCAGGACCCCAGCCGGTTCTTCCCCTGGCAGCAGCTGGCCCAGGCCGGGTTCGGCGTGTGGCCACGCGACAGCGACGGCCCCGCACCGGCGGGATTCGATGCGTACCTGGCGCTGCAGGCCTTCGGTTACCCGCTGGACGACCGCGATGCCGCCGTCGGCGCGTTCCATCGCCGCTTCCGCGGCCGCGATGACC
>NZ_QAIW01000298.1:14702-19464 GCF_003061285.1 Stenotrophomonas sp. HMWF003
GATGCCAGCCGCGCCAGCCGACCAACGGTCGGCTCTACGATGCCAACCGCGCCAGCCGACCCACCATCGGCGCCACGATTTCAGGACCCTTGCCCATGACGATCACCCGCCTCATCGCCGCACGCCGACTTCCTGCGGCACTGCTCATCGGCCTGGCCCTGCTGACCAGCTGCGCCGTGACTCCGCAGCGCCCCAGCGCGCCCGGCAACACCTACGTCAAGGCCGCGTGGACCGCGTTGCCCGCCGTCTCCGATGCCGACCTGCAGGCCGGCTTCGCGGCGTGGCGCAACGGGTGCCCGCGCCTGAAGACCGACACCACCTGGGCATCCACCTGCACGGCGGCGGCCAGTGTCGACACCACCCCGGCCGACATCCGCCAGTTCCTGCAGGAACGCCTGGACGTCTATGCCCTGCGCGGCGCGGGCAACCGCGCCGATGGACTGATCACCGGCTACTACGAACCGATCTACCCCGGCAGCCTGACCCGCACCGCGCAGGCCACCGTGCCCGTCTATGGCGTGCCCGGCGACATGGTCAGCGTGCAGCTGGACAGCGTGTATCCCGAGCTCAAGGGCAAGCGCCTGCGCGGCCGTGTGGAGGGGCGCGTACTCAAGCCCTACGACGATGCCGCGACAATTGCCGCCCAAGGCGTCAAAGCCCCCGTACTGGCCTGGCTCACCCATCCGATGGACCTGCAGTTCCTGCAGATCCAAGGCTCGGGCCGCATCGTGCTGGCCGATGGCCGACACCTGCGGATCGCCTACGCCGACCAGAACGGCCACCCCTACCGCCCGATCGGGCGCTGGCTGGTGGAGCAGGGCGAGCTGAAGAAGGACGACGTCACCATGGACGCCATCCGTGCCTGGGCCATCGCCCATCCGGCGCGCGTGCCCGAGCTGCTGGCCAGCAATCCCAGCTATGTGTTCTTCACCAAGGGCCCCGACGGCGACGAAGGCCCGCGCGGCTCGTTGAACGTGCCGCTCACCGCCGGCTACAGCGTCGCGGTGGACCGCACCGTGGTGCCGCTGGGCAGCCTGCTGTGGCTGTCCACCACGCGCCCGGACGGCACGGCGGTGGTGCGCCCGGTGGCCGCGCAGGACACCGGCGGTGCGATTGCCGGGGAAGTGCGTGCCGACCTGTTCTGGGGCACCGGCGATGTGGCCGGCAAACTGGCCGGGGACATGAAGCAGAAGGGGACCATCTGGATGCTGTGGCCCAAGGGCGCGGCGTTGCCGACGGCGCCGTAGCCCCAGGGTGTGAGGCCTGCTTCACGCGCCGGTCCTATGCTCGCCGTTCGCATCCCGCCCGGGGGTGCTCCCTGGCAAGGTGAACCGGCTCCATGAGCGCACTCCCCGACCGTTTCGACGTCATCATCGTGGGCGGCAGCTATGCCGGCATGTCCGCGGCCCTGCAACTGGTGCGCGCCCGGCGCAGCGTGCTGGTCATCGACAGCGGCACCCCGCGCAACCGCAACGCGGTGGTCGCCCATGGCTTCCTGGGCCGCGAAGGCATGGCCCCGGCCGAGATCGCCGCGCAGTCGCGTGGCGAACTGATGCGCTATCCGACCCTGGCCTGGCTCACCGGGCGCGCGGTACGTGCCGAGGTCCTGGACGGCGGCAAGCGCTTTGGCATCCAGTGCGACGGCGGCCAGCGCTTTTCGGCCCACCGGCTGATCCTTGCCTACGGCGTCACCGATACGCTGCCGGCCATCGATGGCCTGGCCGAGCGCTGGGGCAGGAGCGTGCTGCACTGCCCGTACTGCCACGGCTATGAGCTGCAGGAAGGCCGCATCGGGGTGGTCGGCTGCTCCGACGACGGCGGGGCCGGGCAGGCGCTGCTGTTGTGCGACTGGGGCAACGTCACCCTGTTCTGCAGCGATGCCGCGCGCATCGATCCGGCGCAGAAAGCGCGGCTGGACGCCTGCGGCGTTGTCATCGAAACCACGCCCGTGGTGCGCGTGGATGAGCAGGCCACGGTCGTGCTGACCGATGGCCGCCGCATTGTCACCGATGCGCTGTTCGTCGCCCCGGTGTCGCGCCTGTCCTGCGACCTGGCCCAGCAGTTGGGGTGCGAGCTGCAGGACGCCGGCTGCATCACCGCCGATTCGGCCAAGCAGACCACCGTGGAAGGCGTGTTCGCCTGCGGCGACGCGGCCCGCATGGCGGGCAACATCGCGCTGTCGGTCGGCGAGGGCGCGCTGGCCGGCGTGGCCGTGCATCATTCGCTGGTGGGCCTGCTGGACTGAGGCGCCGCCTGTGCGCGTGCGCCCCCGCATTGCCTCTCCTGCTCCGTGTCCCCGTTCTGCATTACAGTCGCACACGCAGCCCGCGCATGCCCCGCCCTCGCAGATGGAAAGGAATCTCCATGCAGGTCAAACGCATCATCGCCAACCTCCGCACCGAAGACCCAGCGCTCGCCGATCGGTTCTATCGGGACATCCTGGGACTTGGGCTGGCGATGGATCATGGCTGGATCCGTACCTACGCCAGCCCGAATGCCATGACCGTGCAGGTCAGCGTCGCGCAGGAGGGCGGTTCGGGGACCGATGTGCCCGACCTGTCCGTGGAGGTGGACAACCTGGAGGAGGCGCTGCGCAGGGTGCGTGACGCGGGCATTGCGCTCGAATACGGGCCGGCCGATGAACCCTGGGGCGTGCGACGGTTCTACGTGCGCGACCCGTTCGGGCGGCTGGTCAATATCCTGCAGCACGCCTGATCGCCATGCTTCCATCCACGCCGATCCCCGACAGGACCCGTGCGGCCATGCGCTACATCACCCTCGCGTTGCTGCTGGTCTCCTGCAACGCCATGGCCGGCGACATGGCCACGCGCGTTGCGGCAGGCAACATGGCGATGGCCACCGCCGAAGGCCAAGCCTACGACCGGTCCCTGGCCCCCGCCATCCAATCGGCCATGATGGTCTGCGCGCCCCCAGGCCAACCGGTGGACCGGTTTGTGCTGGTGGGCGACATCGATACCGCAGGGGGACTCTCCCGGGTCGCTGTCGAGCCGGCCACCCCACTCTCGCGCTGCTTCGCGGAAAAGCTCTCCGCACAGCCACTTCCGGTACTGCCGCGTGCACCACGCGGTACGGGTGCCTATCCGCTGACGGTGGAAATGGACGTTACCCAGTAAGTGGGTGTCCCAGGCCGGGCAATAGGGCATGTCCAAAGTGAACCCCGGGCACAGTGATAGCGGGATACGGAGCAGAGCACGGCGTTGCAGATTCTCACGGCAGTCTGTCTACGCTGCTGCCTGGACTGACGGTGGGTCGGGGAAGGATCTTCGCCTTTGAGGGAGCGGCCCGAAGATCTTCAGCTATTTCGTTAACGGTCCGGCTCACTGCGATCGTGTCGCAATCACTGGCGATGAAACGGTCGCACGACGCAACGTAGTCGAAGGCAAGGCCGTACCGGCCACCAAAATCCTTCATCGGTACACCCCAAGCTCGGTTCGTGGACCGCTCCCAGAGCCAGCAGGCAACGCGGTTGAGGGCAGCGCCGTCATGGAGATCCAGTAAAACCCAGTCGTCGCGAAGCAGTACCACGTTCACCCGCGGCGGTATCCAGCGGGCGCTGGAGCCACGTGGCCCCCTCAGCAGCGCAGAAACATCCTGACGGCTGCTGCTCCAGTCAATCAGATCGATGTCGTAGAGGAATACGTCGTCATGCATGTCCGTATGGGAGAAGAGCAGCACTCTTCCATCGCGGACCACGGATGGAACGTGGGCCTGGACCGGGCCAACCCCTTGTGGTGCGGGCAGCTCGGTAACGCCCGCACCATCGAGTGCAAAAAACCTGTTCCATGCGTACGCGATGACGCGATCACCCGCGGCAGCTGACCAGAACACATCGCGTTCCGTGAACGACCTCCATCCTCTCTCGGACGCCAGCAACAATTGGTTGCCTGCGATCATCTCGCCATCCCGGTTGTAGCGGCTCCAGAACATAGCCTCCGGCATGACGCGGCCGAATCGCGGCCGAACAGAAAACACCACAATCTCATCGCCGACCCAAGCGCCAAGCTCAGCGCTTGCCAACGGGGCGCCGTCGCAGCCTGGAGGCGGTGCGGCCAGTGTTGTCCATGTGCGTTCCTCTTCCGAGAAAATCCGATAGACAAAACATCCAGTCTGCCGGCACCAGACCCTGACAAGGGTATGCGTCTGTGCTGCATTGCGGCTGAAAGTGGAAAGATCCGGGGAAAAGTCGTCGCCGAGGTCGCCGTAAGGAATCAGCATCGGTTGCTGTGGTAATCCGACCACATCAAACATCCGGCCGTCATCGTCTGAAACCAGCAGCCGCTCCCTAACGACTACTGCAGGCCCGCGAGTTGGACGAGGGTCGTGATCTTGATGGTGATCGTGATCGTACTTAAGGCGAAGTGAGTGAATGCTCTCAACTAGTGGGCGCATGCTTCTTCTCGTTGTGTCGAAGCAAATATACGCGGCTATCGACTGTCAGCTACGTCAATGTGCCTGGGTTGAGCGTGACCATGCCACTGCCGCCACGTCATGTTGACCGCCGCATTCTCGCGTGTGACACGGTTGCGGCAATCACGCTGCGGTTGCACTGGCATATCACCAACGCGCGTTGATGCACTCAATCTCGCTGCTCCCGTTGCCGAAGGGCAACGTGCCGACATGCTCGACAAGACCACCGGCGAGGGGACCTTCTGGCACGGATCCCACTCGCCTGGCCGGCTGACGCGGCTGAATGACGGCGGGTGAGACACAGTGCTCTCCCCCACGGCCCGCTGTTTATGAT
>NZ_QAIW01000299.1:0-1178 GCF_003061285.1 Stenotrophomonas sp. HMWF003
CCATGGTGCTCGTCTGGCGCCTTGCACGTCGGTGCAGGACTGCACCGACGTGCAAGGCGCCAGACGAGCACCATGGAGGGGATTTGGCGTGTCCTGGAGAGGGCGGCCTGCCCCCTCCGGGCATGTGGAGAACTGAAGCGCTGCTTTGTGCCGTTCGCCGTTTGCCGGGCAGAGCCCGGCACCACGGTGGGATCAGGCTACCCCCGCACCCTTTGCCTGCACGTCGGCATGGTACGAAGAACGCACCATCGGGCCCGAAGCCACGTGGCTGAAGCCCAGCTCGTAGCCGTAGACCTCCAGCGCCTTGTAGTCGTCCGGCGTCCAGTAACGCAGCACCGGATGGTGGTGCGGCGTCGGCTGCAGGTACTGACCGATCGTGATCATGTCCACGTCGTGCGCGCGCAGGTCGCGCATCGTCGCCCGCACCTGGTCCATGTCCTCGCCCAGGCCCAGCATGATGCCCGACTTGGTCGCGATCGACGGATGCTGCGCCTTGAAGTTCTTCAGCAGCGTCAGCGACCACTGATAGTCCGCACCCGGGCGCACATTGCGGTACAGGTCCGGCACCGTCTCGATGTTGTGGTTGAACACATCCGGCGGATTGGTCGCCAGGATGTCCAGCGCGCGCTCCATGCGGCCCTTGCCACGGAAGTCCGGCGTCAGCACCTCGATGCGGGTGTTCGGCGACTTCTCGCGGATGGCCCCGATGCAGTCGGCGAAGTGCTGCGCACCGCCATCGCGCAGATCGTCGCGATCCACACTGGTCACCACCACGTACTTCAGGCCCATGTCCGCCACCGTCTGGGACAGGCTGGCCGGCTCGTTGGCATCCGGCGGCTTCGGCCGCCCGTGGGCCACATCGCAGAACGAACAGCGCCGCGTGCACACCTCACCCAGAATCATGAAGGTGGCGGTGCCGTGGCTGAAGCACTCGTGGATGTTCGGGCAGCTCGCTTCCTCGCAGACCGTCACCAGACGGTTCTCGCGCAGCTTCGCCTTCAGCGTCTGCACCGCGTTGCCCGACGGAATCCGTACCCGGATCCACGACGGCTTGCGCAGCACCGGCGCATCGGCGAACTGCACCGGCGAGCGGCCGATCTTGTCCCCGCCCAGCTGTTTGACGCCCGTCTGCAGCGGCGCAACGGACGGCGTGTCGCCCTGCACGATCTGCAGGGGAA
>NZ_QAIW01000299.1:1191-2745 GCF_003061285.1 Stenotrophomonas sp. HMWF003
CCTCTGTCAGATCGGGCAAATCAGTGGTCGGCTGGAGGTCCAGGCCGAACTGGCGGGCCAGATGGCCCAGCAGCACCGGCGTCACGGCCGCCATGCCGGACGGTCCCCCCAAGTCTACCACCGAGGTCACCTGCAGCCCTTGGTAGCCACAGGGGTTGATGCGGTGGAACGGCTCCAGGTCCATGGCCACATTGAAGGCCAGCCCGTGGAAGGTGCAGCCGCGGCGGACCCGGATGCCCAGCGCGGCGACCTTCGCGCCGCCCACATAGACCCCGGGCGCCCCGTCCAGCCGTTCAGCGCCGATATTCCATTCGTCGAGCGTATCGATGATCGCCTGCTCGATCCGGCACACATAGTCGCGCACCCCGATCCCCAGCCGGCGCAGCTGCAGCAGCGGGTAGACCACGATCTGGCCGGGCCCGTGGTAGGTCACCTGGCCGCCGCGGTCCACGTGCAGCACCGGGATGTCGCCCGGCGCCAGCACGTGCTCGTCCTTGCCGGCCTGGCCCAGGGTGAACACCGGGTCGTGCTCGACCACCCACAGCTCGTCGGCCGTGCTGTCGTCGCGGTTGTCGGTGAACCGCTGCATGGCATGCCAGACCGGCGCATACGGCTGCCGGCCGAGCTGGCGCACCCGCGCCGGCTGCGGCGGACGGGCACCCGGGCTGGGAACGCTGTCGCAGGCGGCTACAGCGTCCACTTCACTTCCGGGTGGTCACGCAGCGCGGCGTGGGCGGCGTCGTACTGTTCGCGGCTGTCGGCCTTGAACACCAGTCGCACCGACACATATTTGCCGTTGGACGAGTGTTTCCAGCTGACCCGCTCGGTCAGTACTTCAACGCCGGCCTGCTCAAGCAGGCGCGGCAATTCGCGTTCAAGCTCCTGGCCGGCCGCGCCCATGGCGCTGAGTTCGAACTGGCCGGGGAACTGGAAGCCGTGGTCGGGGTTGTCAGACGTGATCTCCATGACCGCGATTATGGGGACGCCGGCGCCCGAACCCAAGCGCTGCATGATCGTGCCCATAGCTGCACCCAACGCTACGTGAAAATCGCCCTTCACCAGCAAAACGCTCCAGTGCGTGCGCGGGTATGGTCAGTACATCACGCGTTCACTACGCTGCATGCGCTTAAAAACAAAACAAATCCTGAGCGGGAATTCCATGTCGTTGAAGCCCTATGCGTTGTCGGCCGCACTTGCCGGCGCCCTGGCGTTCGTCGCCCCCGCGGTGCAGGCCGCCAACCAGTGCGGGCCCGACGCGATGCGCGAGCACCCCCCGCAGGTCAACTTCCGCGTCGACAACGACCTGTTCGGCGGGGCCGACCAGGACCAGGGCTACACCAACGGCGCCCAGCTGACCCTGGTCTCGCCCAATCTGGTGGACTACACCGACGACCCCTGCCTGCCCCGCCTGGCGCGCTGGGTCAACCGGCACCTGGAAAAGCTGCACCCGGGCGAGTTCGAGCAGCAGAACATGATCTTCAGCCTGGCCCAGGGCATCTTCACCCCCACCGATTTCACCCGGAAGGACCTGATCGAGGACGACCGGCCCTACGC
>NZ_QAIW01000300.1:0-427 GCF_003061285.1 Stenotrophomonas sp. HMWF003
AGCCTACAGGGACGTACTTGCGGCGTGTCCCGCGAACTCCCACACCCCTGCCCAGCCGGGAGATTCGCAGCCGTGCTGTTTGGGGTTCAAGGAACAAAAAACGCCGGCAATGCCGGCGTTTTTCTTTGAGCGCAGAAACTGACGTCGATCAGTACTTCGGCACGCTGTTGTCCACGTCGTTCGACCAGGCGTCGATGCCGCCGGTGATGTTGTGCACGTTGGTGAAGCCCAAGGCGCGGAACTGCTCGGCCGCCTGCGCGCTGCGGCCGCCGTGGTGGCACAGGAAGCCCAGCGCGGTGTCCTTCGGCAGGGCCTCCAGACGGGCGCGGTTGTCGCCGTCGAACGTCTCGAACGCCGCGTTGATCGATGCGATCGCGCGCTCGTCGGCCGGGCGCACGTCCACCACCGTCAGGCGGCCGGCGCGCAG
>NZ_QAIW01000300.1:441-3935 GCF_003061285.1 Stenotrophomonas sp. HMWF003
TGCCGCGGATATCGTCCACCCAATCGATGGTGATGCCCTCGGCGCGACGCGCGCTGGCCAGATCGAACTGCACGCGCAGCCCGTTGGACTCGGCCGCGATCGCGTTGTCGTCGTGCGGGGCCAGCTGGAAGTTTGGCTGGAAGTTTGCATCGATGCCCAGCTGCAGCGACGCACCCGGTGCATCGGCCAGCGCGCCGCGCAGCATCTCGACCGCCGCCGGCGTCACCGTGATGTTCGGTGCCGTGCGGTCCGGTGCGGCCAGACCCAGCACGCTGCTCAGCTCACCGCTGCTCGCCATCTGCAGAATGATGTCGCTGCCGCCCACCAGCTCGCTGTCGATGTACAGCTGCGGAATGGTCGGCCAGTCGCCGTAGGCCTTGATGCCTTCGCGGATCTCGGCGTCGGCCAGCACGTTGACGTGGGCGAACTCCACGCCCAGATCCTGCAGCGCGCCCACGGCCTTGGCCGAGAAACCGCACTGCGGCATGCTCGGCTGACCCTTCATGAACAGCACGACGCGGTTGGCGGTGAGGATGGATTCGATGCGCGAGCGCAGGGCGGGATCAAGGGACATGACGGTCGGGTCCGGCGTTTGGAACCGGTCATTCTACGCCGCATGGCATCATGGGGCATGACCGTACCGGAAACATTGCATCGCATTCCCCTGCGCCCCTGGCGCTGGCTGCCCTGGCTGCTGGTGTCACAGCTGCTGGTGGTGCTGGCGTGGGTGGGCCTGGGCTGGCCCATCGGGCTGGCGCTGATGGTGGCCTCGCACGCGCTGTTCATGGTGCCCGTGTTCCTGCCCAACAGCCGCTTCTACGCCCCCGTGCTCAGCCGCCTGCCGGGCAGCGCGCCGCGGGTGTGGCTGACCATCGACGACGGCCCCTCGCCCGAAACCCCGGCGGTGCTGGACCTGCTGGACCGCTACCAGGCTAAGGCCACCTTCTTCCTGGTCGGCGAGCGGGCCCTGGCCCAGCCCGAACTGGTGCGGCAGATGCTGGCCCGCGGGCACACGCTGGGCAACCACAGCCACCGCCACCCGCAGACCCGCTTCTGGCGGCTCGGGCGGGCGGCGATGGCCGACGAAATCGCCCAGTGCCAGCAGGCGCTGACCGCCATCGCCGGGCAGCCCCCGCGCTGGTACCGCTCGGTGGTGGGCATGACCAACCCGTTCGTGGCCCCGGCCCTGGCGCAGTGGCAGCTCACCCGGGTGGGCTGGAGCGCGCGCGGGTTCGACGGGGTCGATTGCCAGCCGGCGGCCGTGGTCGAGCGCATCGTGGCCGACCTGGGGCCGGGCGCCATCGTGCTGCTGCATGAGGGCGCAGCCCACGGGCACAACCTGCCGATCATCGAAGCGGTGCTGCAGGCCCTGCAGGAGCGTGGGCTGAGCGCGGTCCTGCCCGACGCGGCGTAGGCGACAGGCGCCGCCGGGTTACGGCTGCGTGCTGCCCGCCACCGGGTGCGCGTGCTGCCATTGCTGGCGCATCCAGCTGGCCAGTGACGCCTGGGCCAGCAGCAGGGTGACCGCCAGACCCAGCGCCAGCACCCCGGTCACCCGCCGGCGGCGGTGCTGCAGCAGGCTGCCGATGCCCATCACCGTGGCCAGCACGGCCAGGCCGATGCTGATGCACAGCACCACCAGCAGCACCACCGGCAGCGTCTGCATCTGCGCATGGGCCGGGGTATGCGCGTAGTGCGCGCTGATCGCGAACATCACCAGCCCGCACAGGCTGATCACCAGCGCGGCGATGCCCAGGGCGGAATGTCGGGGCGACGGCGGGGTCATGCGGGCTCCATACCGGTATCGGGGCGCGAGTATGCGCGTGCGGCGCGCCGTGCGCGACCCTCAGGCAAGCGCGGGCCGCTCGGCACTGACCAGCCAGTTGTTGAACGGGGTGTTGCCGTACAGCGGGCGCATCTGCAGGTGCAGGCCCGCCGCTTCCAGGGGCGCGCGCACGCTGGCGGCATCGGGATAGTGGCGCGGGCGGGTGCCCATCCACCCCACCAGGTGCGCCAGCATGTCGGTGATGCGGGTGGTGCGGTCGCGGCCGCTGTTGTCGGCCAGGGTGGTGCGGATCACCAGCCGCCCGCCCGGTGCCACGCGCGCGGCTGCCGCCTGCAGCAGCCCGGTCTGGGCGTGCGCGGGCAGGTACTGCAGCACGTCCAGCAGCGCCACGCTGCCGTGGTGGGCGGGCAGCGTGGCGCTGGCATCCAGGCAGTCGAAGCGCGCGTTGGCCAGCGCCGCGCGCGTCCCGGCGCGTTGTGCACGGGCAATCTTGTCCGCATCGATGTCCACGCCCAGGTACGGCTGCCGGTGCCCGGCCTGGCGCAGCACGTGCGCCAGCAGGCCCAGCCCGCAGCCGATGTCGAGCAGGGCGCCGTGCGCGGGCGCCAGCGCGGCCAGCACGCCCGGGTACAGCGGATCGCTGCCGAGCTTGCCGCGGCTGTAGTAGTAATCGCGTCGGTTGCCGAAGCGCTGGGCCGGCATGAAGGCGTCAGCGATGCGGCGGGCCTGTTCCTTGGCCAGTGGCAGGGCGTCCGTGCTCAGCGCGGCACCTCGTCGGCCAGCTGCACGCGCGCCACCTGGAAGGCGCGCTCGGTCCACAGCGCGTACATCGCCGCCGACGGATGCAGGCCATCGTCGACCAGCATCACCGCTTCGGCGCCGGGGACCCGGCTGAGGTCGGTGATGTCGATGAACGACACGCCGTGTTCGGCGCAGATCGCGGCGGCGGCCGCGTTGTAGGCATCCAGTTCCTGCCCGACCTGCACGCGGTCGCGGTTGTGCGCGCGAGCATACGGGGTGACGCCCCAATCGGGAATGGACAGCACCAGCACGCGCTGCGCGCGATCGCCGGCAAAACCGAGCGCACGCTGCAGCAGCGCGGTGAAGCGCGGGCGGTAGTCGTCCACGCTGCGGCCGCGGTACTGGTCGTTCACCCCGATCAGCAGGCTGACCAGATCGAAAGGCCCCTGCGGCGCGGCGGCATCGATGCCGGCCTCCAGTTCGTCGGTGGTCCAGCCGGTGGTGGCGATGATCTGCGGGTCGTCCACCGCCACGCCGATGTCGCGCAGGCCGGCAACCAGCTGCTGCGGCCAGCGCGCGGCCGGGTCGACCCCTTCGCCGATGGTGTAGGAGTCGCCCAGGGCCAGGTAGGACAGCGCCACTCAGGCCACCGCGCTGCGCGGCTTCAGCGGCACCACCTTGGTATTCGCTTCGGCACGCCGCGCCAACGCGCGGTCGATGCGGGCGAAGACATCGCGCATCACCTCCGCTTCGGGCAGCAGGGTGACCCGGAAGTGGTGGCGGTAAGGCACGTTGAAGCTCGAGCCCGGAACCACCAGCACGCCTTCCTCGTTCATCAGTTCCAGCGCGAAATCGTGGTCGTCGAAGCTGCGGGCCGCCGGCCCGACCACGGCCGGGAAGGCGTACAGCGCGCCGGCCGGGGCCACCAGCGACAGGTGCTCGCTGGCGTTGCAGGCCTCGATCACCG
>NZ_QAIW01000300.1:3945-12079 GCF_003061285.1 Stenotrophomonas sp. HMWF003
GGCGCGCACAGCGCCGAGACGGTGTCCGGGCCGTTGACGGCCGCATCGATGGCGTACTGGCCCGGCACGTTGGCGCACAGGCGCAGCGCGCTGAGCAGGTCCATCGCCGCGCGGAACTCGCCCAGCCGTTCGGCCGCGCCGGACAGCATCGCCCAGCCCACCCGCCAGCCGCAGGCGCGGTGCACCTTGCTCAGCCCGCTGAAGGTGATGCACGGATGCTCGCCGGCCAGCGGGGCCACCGGGTGGAACTGCGCGTCGTCGTACAGGATCTGGTCGTAGATCTCATCGACCATCAGCAGCAGGTTGTGCTTCGCCGCGATCGCCACGATGCGCTCCAGCAGGTCGCGCGAGTAGCTGGCGCCGCTGGGGTTGTTCGGGTTGATCAGCACGATGGCGCGGGTGCGCGAGGACACCAGCGTCTCGATTTCCACCGGGTCCGGCTGGAAGCCGTTCTCCGGCGCGCAGCGGTAATACACCGGGCGGCCGTCGTTGAGGATGGTGGCCGCCGACCACAGCGGGTAGTCGGGCGAGGGCACCAGCACTTCATCGCCGGGGTTGAGCAGGGCGCGCAGCGACAGGTCGATCAGCTCGCTGACGCCGTTGCCCACGAACACCCGGTCCGGGTGTGCATCGGGCGCGCCACGCCGGGCGTAGGCGGCGGCGATGGCCTCGCGGGCCTCCGGCAGGCCCTGCTGGTGGGTATACGGGTCGGTGCGGCCCATGTCGTCGGCGATGGCGCGCTGCAGGTGTTCCGGTGCGCGGAAGCCGAAGTTGCCCGGGTTGCCGATGTTCAGCTTGATCAGCTTGCGGCCCTGCGCCTCCAGCTCACGCGCTCGCCGCGCCAGTTCGCCCCGGATCTCGTAGCGGACTTCGGACAGGCGCTCGCGGGTGGCAAGCGGCTTGATCGGGGGCGTGGACATGACTGGGCCGTTGGAGGGCATGGAATCTGCATGGTAGCGGAATTGGTGCGTTGCGGGGCAAGCCCCGCCGGGGCCAAAACCCCATTGTTGGCGGGCAGTTGCCGGACCCGGCCGGGACGGCGGGGAAGGGTAGAATGGGGCGATGAGCGAACCGATCGATTTCCGCGCCCTGCAGACCATAGGCTGGCCCTGGGCAGGCGCCCCCGAGCTGCCCAGCTGGCAGGCCTTGTTCGATGCACACCCGCAGGCCCGTCCGGGCCGGGTGATCGAGCAGCACCGCACCGGCTACATCGTGGCCGACATGCCGGACGCGGCGATCAAGACCGAATCCCCGCCGGAATGGCAACGGCCGCGGTTCCCCAGCCACGAACGCGCGGCAGTGGGCGACTGGGTGCTGCTGGACGGCATCAAGATCATCGCGCTGCTGCCGCGGCGCACCGCGATCAAGCGCGGCGCGGCTGGCGAGCATTACCACCAGCAGGTGATCGCGGCCAACATCGATACCGTGTTCATCGTGTGCGGGCTGGATGCGGACTTCAACCCGCGCCGGATCGAGCGCTACCTGCTGCTGGTGGGCGGGGGCGGCGCGCAGCCGGTGGTGGTGCTGACCAAGGCCGACCAGACCGAGTACAGCCAGGATGCCCTGGACGTGCTGGAAGAGCTGGCCGCGCAGGACATCCCGCTACTGGCCATCAACGGCCGCGACCCGGCCAGCGCGTCGGCGCTGCTGCCGTGGCTGGGCGCGGGCCGCACCGTCGTGCTGGTGGGGTCGTCGGGCGCGGGCAAGTCCACGCTGACCAACACCCTGCTCGGCGAGGAGCGCATGAAGACCGCCGATGTGCGCGTCAACGACTCGCGCGGCCGCCACACCACCACCCACCGCGCCTTGATCCCTCTGCCGGCCGGCGCCTGCCTGATCGACACGCCTGGCATGCGCGAGCTGAAGCCGACCGGTGAGGAAGCGCTGAGCGAAGGCGGTTTCTCCGACGTGGAAGCGCTGTCGGCGCAGTGCCGTTTCCGCGACTGCGCGCACCAGCGTGAGCCCGGCTGTGCGATCCGTGCGGCCATCGACGATGGCACGCTGGATGAAGAGCGCCTGCTGAACTACTTCAAGCTGAAGGAAGAAGTGGCGGCCGCAGCGGCCAAGCTGGCGGTGCGCCAGGCGCAGCAGGCCATCGAGCGCAAGCACGTGGGCAAGGGCGCGCAGTGGCGCCCGGGCGGAAAGGGCGGCCGCCGATAACCCCCACCGGGTAGAGCCACCCCATGGGTGGCTGATCTGCGATCCGGCACCGGCCAGCCATCCGGGGTTGCGTGCGGCCACCTGTGATCAAGCGCAGCCACCCATGGGGTGGCTCTACCGGTTTGTCTGGGATTTCGTGCAGCCACCCATGGGGTGGCTCTACCCTTGCGGTTGGGTTGCGTGCGGCTGCCGCTGGGGTGGGGCGGCCACGATGGGGCGCTGTGCGGCGGCCGTGGTGCGGGCGCGGGTAGAGCCACCCCATGGGTGGCTGCTATTGTCCGCCCATGGACACACCGATGACCGTGGATCGTGAGGTGGCCCACCACACCGCGCTCGATGCGCAGCTGGTGGAGGCGGTGGGCGGCATCAAGCTGCTCGGGCTGACCAGTTGGCCGGCCGCGCTGCAGGCGCCGTTCCTGGCCAGCGTGGCGCGCGGCAACCCGGTGCTGCCCCAGGTGAGCTATCCGAAACTGGACTTCAGCGACACGCGCCGCGCCCTGGCCGGAATCAGCGCCCAGTGCGATCCCGCGCACCCCATCGGCCTGTACGTGCAGCGCTCGGCGCACAGCTGGGACCTGGCCGCCGGCCTGCTGGAATCCCTGGGCACCGCCGCGGTGGACCACTACTCGGTGGAGCTGTTCGGCGCGCCCGAGCACCCGCTGCCCGGCAACGGCCCCAGTACCCGCGAGGCGGCCCGTCACTTCATCCAGATCGCGCAGGAACTGGACCACGAACTGCTCGCCCCGGAAGAACAGGTGCCGGTCTCGGCCACCGCGCTGCAGTTGCAGCTGCAGGGGGACCTGGATGCCTTCTTCGAATCGCGCATCATCAGCGTGCAGCTCGACCCGGAGCTGATCTCCAAGGCGGCCGCCGGTCCCACCCGCATCCGCCTGCGCACCAGCGCCCGTTTCAGTGCCTACGACCGTGCGCAGCTGTTCCACCACGAAGCGCTGGTGCATTCGCTGACCGCGCTCAACGGCCGCGAGCAGCCGCACCTGCCCAGCCTGGCGTTGTCCTCGCCCCGGGTTACCGCGACCCAGGAAGGGCTGGCCACGTTCGCCGAACAGATCACCGGCAGCATCGACATCGAACGCCTCAAGCGCATCAGCCTGCGCACCGAAGCCATTGCGATGGCGCGCGAAGGCGCCGATTTCATCCAGGTGTTCCGCTACTTCTGCGACGCCGGGCAGAACAACGAAGAAAGCTTCGCGTCGGCCCAGCGCGTGTTCCGCGGCGTGCCGCCGACCGGCGGCGCGGCGTTCACCAAAGACACCGTGTACCTGCGCGGGCTGGTGTCGGTGCACACCTTCTTCCGCCACATGCTGGCCGAAGACCGCCTGCAGGTCTGCCGCTGGCTGTTTGCCGGCAAGATGTCGCTGCAGGATGCCATCGCCTTCGCACCGCTGTTCGAAGAAGGCATCCTGCGCCCGCCGCGCTGGCTGCCGCATTGGGTCAGCCGCGCCAACGGCCTGGCCGGCATGCTGGCGTTTTCGCTGTTCGCCAACCGCATCCGCATGGACCAGCTGGCCGCCGAGTAGGTCACCACCGTTGGTGGTGACCTACGCCTGCGGGTTCGCTTCTTCCCAGGCGATATGCACGTCGGCCAGCTCGTACAGCTGCTCGACCAGTGCCATCGGCAGGCCGTCGTCGTAGTCTTCGTCGTAGGCCTCATCGAACGGATCGATGTGATGCTCGCCGTCCACGGCCTGCAGCATCTGCGCCGGCATCCGCTGCAGCTCGTCGGCCGAATGCTCGTTGGGGCCCGCACCGTCCCACCGGGTCGGATCGAAGCCGATGCCATGGTCGGCATAGAAACCGCCCAGGAAGCGCTGCTGCACCAGGCCGATGAACTGGTGGGTGTCGCGATCGTAGTCAGGCACGTCGTCCAGCGATTCGTACTGGGCATGCGAGCCCGCACCCACGCTCCAGAACAGCATCAGCGCGGTGGCGCGGTCCAGATCGGGCTGGTCGGCCAGCCATGCGAGCGCGCGCTGGTTGTCACCGTAGTTGGAGCGCGCCACATAGAGATGCCGCTGTTCGGGCGTGGCCTGCACCAGATGCGCGTGCAGCAGCGCCCACTTGGCGGCTTCGTAGTCCTGTTCGTTCATTGCCTGCTGTCCCTGCCGTTGCGGTAAGGCGTGCATTGTACGTGCGGTGCGCACAAGGAGTGTGCGCGCGTGGTTTCGCGCGTTGGGTCGCATTTCATATGCCGCACCCCGTGGCGTAAGAATCCCTTCATGTTGCGCTCGCATGATGGTCACGCACCTGCAGTGCGCAGGTCATCACCCCCCACGCAACGGATTACCATGCTTACCCGACCCCTGACGATCGCCGTGGCGATTGCGCTGTGCGCCGCCAATGCCCACGCTGCCGACGTAGCCGCCAACGCAGGCCCCGATGCCACCGTTGCGCTCAGCGCGCAGACCCTGGACACCGTGTCGGTGATCGGCCAGGGCGAAACCCGCCAGGTGCAGCGCATCGGCACGGTGGACAAGCAGGTGCTGCCGCCGGGCACCAGCGGCCAGAAGATCCTCGACCGCCTGCCGGGCGTGTCGGTGCAGTCCAACGATGCCTTCGGCGCCAACGAGGAATCGCAGAGCATCACCCTGCGCGGCTTCGACAAAAGCCGCCTGGGCTACACGCTGGACGGCATTCCGCTGGGCGACAACAGCTACGGCAACTACAACGGCCTGAGCATCGCGCGCGCCCTGATCGCCGAAAACCTGGCCGGGGCGGAACTGTCGCAGGGCATCGGCTCGCTGGGCGTGGCGTCCACCAGCAACCTGGGCGGCACCATCCAGTACTTCTCGCAGGACCCGTCCACCGAATTCGGTGGCCGTGCCAGCGTGACCGTGGGCGACGACAACCAGCGCCGTGGCTACCTGCGCGTGGACACCGGCGACCTCAACGGCTTCTCGGCCTACGTGTCCGGCGTGCACCAGGATTCGGACATGTGGGCCGCGCCGTACCAGAACCAGACCACGCGCCAGTTCAATGCCAAGGCCGTGTGGAACGTGGGCGATCACCGCTTCGGTGCGTTCGCCGCCACCTCGCGGGTGAGCCAGGCCAACTACGCCTACCTGTCCAAGGACATGCTGCGGCGCGGCCTGGGCTATGACTGGAACATCTACGCCCCGGACTGGGACCGCGCCGTGGCCGCCGCCTACTGCGCACCGGGCACCTACAACGCGCAGAAGTGTGCCTTCAGCGGCGGCGTCAACAGCATCGACGATGCCTACTACCAGAGCCGCGCGCTGCGCGACGACAACCTGTATTCGCTGGATGCCGACCTGGCGCTGGGCGACACCGCGCGCCTGAAGCTGCTCGGCTACCACCATGAAAACCGCGGCCAGGGCCACTGGTGGGCGCCGGGCCAGCCGTCCTACCCGGGCACGGCGCAGGCGCTGCCGATCTCCATCCGCAGCACCAACTACACCATCAACCGCCAGGGCATCACCGCCGCGCTGAGCTGGCAGTGGGGCATCCATGAACTGGAAGCGGGCCTGTGGTATGAGCGCAACGACCACAACGTGGAGCGCAATTTCTACTACATCACCGGCCCGTTCCTGGATGACGCCTACCTCAACCACCCGAACCGCCGCCTGTTCGACCAGGACTTCGACATCCGCACGCGCCAGTTCTACGTGCAGGACCGCATGCGCTTCCTGGAGGATCGCCTGACCGTCGATGTGGGCATCAAGAGCCCCAACACCCGCATGACCGCCAACGCTAAGCCGGGCACCGAGGCCAGCTACGCCTCGGGCACGCTGACCGCCAAGGAATCGGTGCTGCCGCAGGCCGGTATCGGCTTCAAGCTGAGCCCGAACCAGGAGCTGTTCGCCTCGTACTCGGAGAACATCGCCGCGTTCGTGGGCGGTGGCAGCGGTGGCCCGCTGCAGGTGTCGCCGGAATCGTTCGCGGCCAGCGCCGGGTTGGAGCCGGAGAAGTCGAAGACGCTGGAAGCGGGCTTCCGCACCTTCGGTGAGAAGTACCAGGCCTCGATCGCGGCGTACCACGTCATGTTCGACAACCGCCTGCTCTCGCTCAATCCGTGCACCAGCATCGAGGTGGGCACGCGCCCGGAGTGCATCACCCGCTTCATCAACGTGGGCTCGGTGAAGAGCCGCGGTGCCGAGTTGACCTTCATCCTCAAGCCGGTGGATGGCCTGCAGTGGTACAACGCGCTGTCGTGGAACAAGACCACCTACGAGGACAACTACACCTCCGGCGGGGCGATCGTGCCGGTGGCGGGCAAGATCACCGTGGACACCCCGCAGCGCATGGCGTCCAGTGAAATCAGCTGGAACCGCGACGGCTACTTCGCCAGCCTGCGCGCCAAGTACACCGGCAAGCGCTATTACACCTACACCAACGACCAGTCGGTGGCAGGCGTGACCACCTTCGATGCGGGCGTGGGCTATTCCTTCGGCCCCGGCCTGGGCCTGCGCGACGTCAAGGTGTCGCTCAACGCGACCAACCTGACCAACAAGCGCTACGCCGGCCAGCTGAGCTCGTTCGCCCCGACCGACCCGACCGGTACCCGCTACGCGATCCACGCCAGCGCCCCGCGCCAGGTGTTCATGACGGTGGCAGCGGAGTTCTGACCAGCGCGGTCACCACCGACCGTTGGTCGGTGGTCGTCGGCGTCTGCGCGTGTGCCGACCAACGGTCGGCACCTACCGGATACGAACGCGCGCAGCATGCACGGCGATGCCGTGGCAGCCACAGGCCAGGCGGTGACCGTCCACGACGACCGCCCGGCCCTCCATCCGCACCCGTTCGCTGCCCTCCACAAACGCATGACGCCCGGGATGCAGCAGGCACGTGGCCAGATCGCCGACCACGGCGATCGCGCGGCCATCAATGTGGCGACGGCCATCCATCTGGCATGAGACTACCTCGCCCCCGCCACTGGTGGAATCGCCCTGGCATACCGGGTGTTTCATGCCGGCCTCCGGCGCGTCGCGCGGTTCACCAATGCCCCTTCGGTGGCGTGCGATAGATCAGGGTTGCGGTGACCGTGTCGCCTTCCAGTACGTGGAGCAACGCGTCATGGGTGGCCATCCGGAAGCCGGTCGCCGTGCTGAGCGCGGTGGCAAAGCGGTCGCCGATGTCGTCCATGCTGTCCTTGTGGCAGCGCGAGCCGGTGCGGACCAGGCCTTCCACGTTCAGCGTCGTGCCCTGTTGCCGGTACAGTGCGGTCATCGGCTGGCAGCCGGCGTACCCGGTAAGGTGCTGGCCATCGGCTTCCAGGATGATGAAGCCCACGTGCGATTCCGGCGACACGGTCACTGCGGTGTGCTCGCCATTGCCGGGCAGGTCGTGCAGCTTCCACACCGTCCCCAGCAGCGGCTGCGGTGCTTCCGGTGTTTCAGGCCAGGTGTCCCAGATCTCCGGCAATGGGATGGGTTGCGGCTCGCAGGCGCTCATTGCGGTAACGGCGACAAACAGAAGGGGCAGGGCGATACAGGCTTTCATGGCGCTCCAGAGAGGGCTGGGCAATCGGAAGTGGGCAGGGGGCTGGCAGGTGCCTGCGGCGGCGTTGCGGTGATCACCGGTTGCAGCAGTAGACCGCCGTTGTCGTCGGCAATGACCACCACATGCCCTCCTGGGCAGGCGGCTGCCAGTGCCAACGCGGCGCCGCCGGCGCCACTGCCCAGCGGGCCCAACCGGGTGGCCAGATCCACGGCACGGGCAGGGTCGTCCAGGTCCACCGGCGGCAACAGCCCGCGCAGGGCCAGCCGCAGCGCAACGGTGATGGCTGCATCGGCGCGGCTGTCGTGCCACACACGCCAGGGCGCTTGATCGTCCGGCAGGCGAGCGCACAGCGCCTGCCAGCCGGCGGCGATCGCATGCTCGCATTCGAGGGCAGGCAATCGGTTGCCGTGCGCGTCGTGCAGCGGCAGGTGCAGGGGCGGCGGCAGGCGGGCCAGCACGGACGCAGCGTCGTAGGCTTCCACCTGCTGGGTGGTCC
>NZ_QAIW01000301.1:0-721 GCF_003061285.1 Stenotrophomonas sp. HMWF003
GCTCTACCCCGGTAGGTAGAGGTTTACGTAGTCGTGCACGGGCATCGCTTCCAGCACCACCGGGTCCAGCGAGGCGTCCAGGATGCGGCGCTGCTGCTGGGTCGGGTAGGTGGCGGTGAGGTGGGCGCGGAACTTGTCCTCCAGCAGCGGGATGCCCTCGGCGCGGCGGCGGGCATGGCCCAGCGGGTACTCCACCTCCGCATCCAGGGTGCTGCCGTCGGTGAACGTCACCGCCAGCGCGTTGGCGATGCTGCGCTTGTCCGGGTCCAGGTAGTCGGCGGTGTAGCGCGGCTCCTCGACGCAGGTGATCTTCGCCCGCAGCGGATCGATGCGCGGGTCGGCAGCCACGTCGTCCTCGTAGTCTTCGGCCACCAGCCGGCCGAAGATCAGCGCGATGGCGACCATGTACTGCACGCAGTGGTCGCGGTCGGCGGGGTTATGCAGGGGGCCGGGCTTGTCGATGATGCGCAGGCAGGCCTGCTGGGTGCACAGGGTGATGTGGGCGATGTCCTCGCTGCGCTTGCCGGCCGCGCGCATCCGCGCATGCAGCTGCATCGCCGCCTCGACGGCGGTCTGCCCGTGGAATTCGGCCGGGTAGCTGATCTTGAACAGCACGTTTTCCATTACGTAGCTGCCATACGGGCGCTGGAAGCGGAACGGCTGCCCGCCGAAGCTGACGTCGTAGAAGCCCCAGGTGGGCGCGGTCAGCGCACTCGGGTAG
>NZ_QAIW01000301.1:738-13671 GCF_003061285.1 Stenotrophomonas sp. HMWF003
CCATCTCGCCCGCCGCGGCCATCAGCGCCAGCCGCACGGCGCGGCTGGTGGCATCGCCGGCCGCCCAGCTCTTGCGCGACCCGGTGTTTGGCGCGTGCCGGTAGGTGCGCAGCGCCTGTCCGTCCACCCAGGCCAGCGACACCGCGTTGAGCATGCGCTCGCGGTCCAGGCCAAGCAGGTGCGCGACCACGGCGGTGGAGGCCACCTTGACCAGCACCACGTGGTCCAGCCCGACCCGGTTGAAGGCGTTTTCCAACGCCAGGCAGCCTTGGATCTCATGCGCCTTGACCATCGCCGCGAGCACGTCGCGCATGGTCAATGGCGGCCGCCGCAGCGCTTCGGCGTTGCGGCTGAGCCAGTCGGCCGTGGCCAGGATGCCGCCGAGATTGTCCGACGGATGGCCCCATTCGGCGGCCAGCCAGGTGTCATTGAAGTCCAGCCAGCGGACCATCGCGCCGATATTGAAGGCGGCCTGCACCGGGTCCAGTTCGAAGCGCGTGCCCGGCACGCGCGCGCCATTGACCACGCGGGTGCCAGGCACCAGCGGGCCGAGCAGCTTGCTGCAGGCGGGAAACGCCAGGGCCGCCAGGCCGCAGCCCAGGGTGTCGATCAGGCAGTGGCGCGCGGTGCTGAAGGCCAGCGGCGACTCCACCCGGAAGTCGCGCACGTAGTCCACGATGTCGGTCATGACCGCATCCCACGGCAGTCGCTGGTTGCTGCTGTTGTCGTGACCGGACATCGTGATCTCCTGTTGAACCTACAACGTGTGGGCGGGTACCCGCACCGCACCTTCCATCAGCACGCGGGCACTGCGGCTCATGATGGCCTTGGTGACCGTCCACTGCCCGTCAACGAACGCCGCCTGTGCACCCACCCGCAACGTGCCGGACGGATGCCCGAAGGTCACCGCCTCACGCTCGCCGCCACCGGCGGCCAGGTTGACCAGCGTGCCGGGGATCGCGGCTGCGGTGCCGATGGCGACCGCCGCGGTACCCATCATTGCGTGGTGCAGCTTGCCCATCGACAGCGCGCGCGCGTGCAGGTCGATGGCGCCGGCCGCGATCCGCTTGCCGCTGGAAGATACGTAGTCCTGCGCGGGCGCAACGAAGGCGACTTTGGGCGTGTGCTGGCGGGTGGCGGCCTGGTCGATGCTGTCGATCAGGCCCATGCGCACCGCACCGTGCGCGCGGATCGCCTCGAAGCGGGCCAGTGCGGCCTTGTCCTCGTTGATCGCCGGCTGCAGTTCGGTCCCGGTGTAGCCCAGGTCGGCCGCGTTGAGGAAGATGGTGGGAATGCCGGCAGTGATCATCGTCACCTGGAAGCTGCCCACGCCGGGCACGTCCAGGGTGTCGACCAGGTTACCGGTCGGGAACATCGACCCGCCCTCGCCGTCGCCATCATCGGACGGGTCGAGGAACTCCAGCTGGATCTCCGCCGCCGGGAAGGTCACCCCATCCAGTTCGAAATCGCCGATCTCCTGCACCTGGCCGTCCACGATGGGCACGTGCGCGAGGATGGTCTTGCCGATATTGGCCTGCCAGATCCGCACGGTGCAGGTGCCGTTGTGCGGGATGCGCGCCGGGTCGATGAAGCCGTTGCTGATCGCGAACGGGCCCACCGCCGTGCTGAGGTTGCCGCAGTTGCCGCTCCAGTCGACGAACGCGGTGTCGATGGCGACCTGGCCGTACAGATAATCCACGTCATGACCGGGCACCGACGCGGCGGCGATGATCACGCACTTGCTGGTGCTGGAGGTGGCCCCGCCCATGCCGTCGGTGTGCTTGCCATACGGGTCGGGCGAGCCGATCACGCGCATCAGCAGCGCATCGCGGGCCGGGCCCGGCACCTGCGCCGGCACCGGCAGGTCCTGCAGCCGGAAGAACACGCCCTTGCTGGTGCCGCCACGCAGGTAGGTGGCGTGAATGCGGAGTTGCGGGAGATGGGTCATGACGTTGAGCGCTCTGCCAGGTTGAAGTGAACTCGACCACGCCACGCGGCGCCCATCCGGCAACGGATGTGCATCAGGGCGCGTCCAGAACCAGCGCGTCCAGTCCGCGCCGGGCATTCCAGACGCGGATCACCTGGATCCACGCAGCGTGTTCGATGTAATAGACAAGATGGTCGTCAAAATGACGTATCGGATGGAACCGCAGCGGCATTCCCGTTGTCGCCAACAGATCCGCGTGCCGCGTCGATCCCGCGCCAGGATGCCGTTCGAGCATGGCGACCGTGGCTTCCAGCGCGTCAATGAAGCTCAGTTCGAGCGTCATGCCACCGTGCTGGGCGTACCACGCGGCCGCGTCATCAGCGTCCTGCACCGCCAGCGGATGCCATCGCGCACGCGTCATTTCCCCGCGCGCGCCCTTGCACGTTTCCGCATCTGCTCAAAATGACCGGGTTCAAGGGGCGCCGCCGGTCCGGAGGCAAGTCCGTCGGCGATCAACTGCCGCAGCAGATCCTCCGCCTTGCGCCGCTGGCGTTGCCGAATGAGATCACGCACGTAGTCGGAGGTGCTGGAATACCCTCCTTCGCTGACTTCCTCATCGACGAACTGCTTGAGTGGGTCGGTGAGCGAGATGTTCATGGTGGCCATGAAAGCCCTCTTGGCAATTTTTGCCATCAAAGTGTGCGCCTGCGGCCCCACGGCCGCAAGCGCATGCCGTTCATCCTTCACGCCACCTGCGCAGCTTCCAGGAAGTCCTGGGCGAAGCGCTGCAGCACGCCACCGGCCTCGTAGATGGACACTTCCTCGGCGGTGTCCAGCCGGCAGGTGACCGGCACCCGCAGCTGTTCCCCGTTGCGGCGGTGGATCACCAGGGTGAGCTCGGCGCGCGGCACCCGCTCGCCGATCACATCGAACGTCTCGGTGCCGTCGATGCCCAGCGTCCGGCGGTTCACGCCTTCCTTGAACTCCAGCGGCAGCACGCCCATGCCGATCAGGTTGGTGCGGTGGATGCGCTCGAAGCCTTCGGCGGCAATCGCCTCCACGCCGGCCAGGCGCACGCCCTTGGCGGCCCAGTCGCGCGAGCTGCCCTGGCCGTAGTCGGCACCGGCGATGATGATCAGCGGCTGCTTGCGCGCCATGTAGGTTTCAATGGCCTCCCACATGCGGGTGACCTGCCCTTCCGGCTCCACGCGCGCCAGCGAGCCCTGCTTCACCTGGCCATCGACCACGGCCATTTCGTTGATCAGCTTGGGGTTGGCGAAGGTGGCGCGCTGCGCGGTGAGGTGGTCGCCGCGGTGGGTGGCGTAGGAATTGAAGTCCTCTTCCGGCAGGCCCATCCTGGCCAGGTATTCACCGGCGGCGCTGCTGGCCATGATCGCGTTGGACGGCGACAGGTGGTCGGTGGTGATGTTGTCGCCGAGCACGGCCAGCGGCCGCATGCCACTGAGCGAGCGGGCACCGGCCAGTGCGCCTTCCCAGTACGGCGGGCGGCGGATGTAGGTGCTCTGCGCGCGCCACGCATACAGCGGGCTGATCGGCGCGCCGTGCTCCACCTTGAAGGTGAACATCGGGTCGTAGACCTGGCGGAACTGTTCCGGCTTGACGCAGGCCTTCACCACCGCATCGATCTCGGCGTCGCTGGGCCACAGGTCCTTCAGCGTGATCGGGTTGCCATCGGCATCATGGCCCAGCGCGTCCTTCTCGATATCGAAGCGCACGGTACCGGCGATCGCATAGGCCACCACCAGCGGCGGCGAGGCCAGGAACGCCTGCTTGGCGTACGGATGGATGCGTCCGTCGAAGTTGCGGTTGCCCGACAACACCGCCGTGGCGTACAGGTCGCGGTCGATCACTTCCTGCTGGATTTTCGGGTCCAGCGCGCCGCTCATGCCGTTGCAGGTGGTGCAGGCGAAGGCCACGATGCCAAAGCCCATCTGTTCCAGGTCGCCCAGCAGGCCGGCCTCTTCCAGGTACAGCTGCACGGCCTTGGAACCGGGCGCCAGCGAGCTCTTCACCCACGGCTTGCGGGTCAGGCCGGCGCGGTTGGCGTTGCGCGCCAGCAGCGCGGCGGAAATGACATTGCGGGGGTTGCTGGTGTTGGTGCAGCTGGTGATGGCGGCAATGATCACCGCGCCATCGGGCATCAGCCCCTGTTCCTGTTCCAGCTTGCCCGAGGCCAGCTTGGCTTCGTCGGCGATGCCGCGTGCGGCCAGGTCGCGGGTGGCCACGCGCTTGTGCGGGTTGGACGGGCCGGCCATGTTGCGCACCACGCTGGACAGGTCGAACTGCAGCACGCGCTCGTACTGCACGTTGGCCAGGTCGTCCGACCACAGGCCGGTGGCCTTGGCGTAGGTTTCCACCAGCTGCACCTGGGCTTCCTCGCGGCCGGTCAGGCGCAGGTAGTCCAGGGTCTGCTGGTCGATGGAGAACATCGCCGCGGTGGCGCCGAACTCCGGGGTCATGTTGGAAATGGTGGCGCGGTCGCCGATGGTCAGCGCGGTGGCGCCTTCACCGAAGAACTCGATCCACGCCCCCACCACGCGTTCCTTGCGCAGGTACTCGGTCAGCGCCAGCACGATGTCGGTGCAGGTGATGCCCGGCTGCGGGCGGCCGGTGAGTTCCACGCCGATGATGTCGGGCAGGCGCATCCACGAGGCGCGGCCAAGCATCACGCTTTCGGCTTCCAGCCCGCCCACGCCGATGGCGATCACGCCCAGCGCGTCCACGTGCGGGGTGTGGCTGTCGGTGCCCACGCAGGTATCAGGGAAGGCCACGCCGTCGCGCACCTGCACAACCGGGGACATCTTCTCCAGGTTGATCTGGTGCATGATCCCGTTGCCCGGCGGAATCACGTCGACGTTCTTGAACGCCTTCTTGGTCCAGTTGATGAAGTGGAACCGGTCTTCGTTGCGACGGTCCTCGATGGCGCGGTTCTTCTCGAACGCGGCCTTGTCGAAGCCGGGGAACTCCACCGCCAGCGAGTGATCGACGATCAGCTGGGTCGGTACCACCGGGTTGATCTGGGCCGGGTCGCCACCGGCGTCGGCGATGGCGTCACGCAGGCCGGCCAGGTCCACCAGCGCGGTCTGGCCGAGGATGTCATGGCACACCACGCGCGCGGGGAACCACGGGAAGTCCAGGTCCTGGCGGCGCTCGATCAGCTGCCGCAGCGAGGCCTCGAGGGTCGCCGGGTCGCAGCGGCGCACCAGGTTTTCCGCCAGCACGCGCGAGGTATACGGCAGCGTGGCATAGGCGCCGGGCTGGATCGCATCGACCGCGGCCCGGGTATCGAAATAGTCCAGCGCGGTGCCGGGGAGATTCTTGCGGTACTGAGTATTCATGGCTGGCGATAGCTGCTTGTTGGCGGGCCGGGGCGTCGTGACACCGGCAAAAAGGGAGTGGCGACGCCGCAACGGAGACGGGCTGGCATGGCCAGCCCGCTCCGCGTTGCACCCGTTACCGGGTGCGGGAGGAACACATCACCTGCGCTGGTCGATCGGTACGAAGGCTTGGTCTTCCGGGCCGGTGTAGTTGGCGCTGGGCCGGATGATCTTGCCGTCGATGCGCTGCTCGATGATGTGCGCGCTCCAGCCGGAGGTGCGCGCGATGACGAACAGCGGGGTGAACATCGCCGTCGGCACGCCCATCATGTGGTAGCTGACCGCGCTGAACCAGTCCAGGTTCGGGAACATCTTCTTGATGTCCCACATCACCGTTTCCAGACGCTCGGCAATGTCGAACATCTTCACGTTCTGCTGCTCGGCCGACAGGTCGCGCGCCACTTCCTTGATCACGTTGTTGCGCGGATCGCTCACGGTGTACACCGGGTGGCCGAAGCCGATCACCACTTCCTTGCGCTCGACACGGGCCTTGATGTCGGCCTCGGCGTCGTCCGGGCTGTCGTAGCGCTTCTGCACCTCGAAGGCCACTTCATTGGCGCCGCCGTGCTTGGGACCCCGCAGCGCGCCGATGCCGCCGGTGATGCAGCTGTACATGTCGCTGCCGGTGCCGGCGATGACGCGGCAGGCAAAGGTGGAGGCGTTGAACTCGTGCTCGGCGTACAGGATCAGCGAGGTGTGCATCGCCTTCACCCACGAATCCTGCGGCTTTTCGCCATGCAGCAGGTGCAGGAAGTGGCCGCCGATGGAGTCATCGTCGGTTTCCACGTCGATGGCGCGGCCGTTGTGGCTCCAGTGGTACCAGTACAGCAGCATCGAGCCCAGGCAGGCCATCAGCTTGTCGGCGATGTCGCGCGCGCCCGGATGGTTGTGGTCATCCTTTTCCGGCGACACGCAGCCCAGCACGGACACACCGGTGCGCATCACGTCCATCGGGTGCGCCGACGGCGGCAGTTCTTCCAGCGCGGCCTTGACCGCGGCCGGGATGCCACGCAGCGACTTCAGCTTGGCCTTGTAGGCCACCAGCTCGGCGCGGGTGGGCAGCTTGCCGTGCACCAGCAGGTGGGCGATTTCCTCGAACTCGCTGGTATTGGCCAGGTCCAGGATGTCGTAGCCCCGGTAGTGCAGGTCGTTGCCGCTGCGGCCCACCGTGCACAGCGCGGTGTTGCCCGCGGCGGTGCCCGACAGGGCGACGGACTTCTTCGGCTTGAAGCCGGGGGCGGTGGTTGCTGCTTCGCTCATGATCCCTCCAGAAAACAAGTGGTGCGACGTTACTTCTTGGCGGCGAACAGCGCATCGAGCTGCTGCTCGAAGGCGTGGTAGCCGATACGGTCGTACAGCTCTTCGCGCGTCTGCATCGCATCGACCACATTACGCTGGTGGCCGTCGCGGCGGATGGTCTCATACACGTTCTCGGCGGCCTTGTTGGCGGCGCGGAACGCGGACAGCGGGAACAGCTGGATGGCAACGCCGGCCGAGGCCAGTTCGTCGCGGGTGAACAACGGGGTCTTGCCGAACTCGGTGATGTTGGCCAGCACCGGCACCTTCACCGCGTCGACGAAGCGGCGGTAGGTGGCCAGGTCGTAGGCGGCCTCGGCGAAGATGCCGTCGGCACCGGCCTCGACGCAGGCGATGGCACGTTCGATCGCCGCATCCACGCCGTCCACCTGGATGGCATCGGTGCGCGCGATCAGGAAGAAGTCCGGGTCGGTCTTGGCGTCGGCGGCCGCCTTCACGCGATCGACCATCTCGCCCTGGGTGACGATTTCCTTGCCCGGGCGATGACCGCAGCGCTTGGCACCTACCTGGTCTTCGATATGGCAGGCGGCCGCGCCGGCCTTGATCAGCGACTTCACGGTCCGCGCGATGTTGAACGCGCTGGGGCCGAAGCCGGTGTCGATGTCCACCATCAGCGGCAGGTCGCACACATCGGTGATGCGGCGCACGTCGATCAGCACGTCTTCCAGGGTGTTGATGCCCAGGTCCGGCAGGCCCAGCGAACCGGCGGCGACGCCGCCACCGGACAGGTAAATGGCGCGGTAGCCGGCGCGCTGCGCCAGCAGGGCGTGGTTGGCGTTGATCGCGCCGATCACCTGCAGGGGCGATTCGGCAGCCAGTGCAGCGCGGAAACGGGCGCCAGCGGAAGAAACAGGGGTGCTCATCGGGCAGCATTCCAGGGTGGTTGACGGGAGTGAAGGCGCAAGGGCCGTGCCAAGTGCCAAGTGTCTGATTTGATTGAGACAGTGTGGCAACACACATGTTTCACCTTGCAACATTGAAACACCTGTAACATGGATGGAACTGAAACATTGAAACGCCACCATGTCGATCAGCCTGCCCCGCCACCGTTCCCGCCTGCCCGACCCCGACGGCGGCAACCTGCCGGTGATCTGGACCGTCAGCGTCTCGCGCCTGACCGGGCTGCTGGGCGATGTGATCCCCGAGTTCGACCGCCGCGCCCGGATCGTGCCGATCAACCTGGGCTTCGAGGAAGCGGTGGACGTGATCGGCCAGCGCCTGCGCCGCGAGCACTGCGACGTGGTGATCGCCGGCGGCTCCAACGCGGCGTATCTGCGCAGCCGGCTGGAGGTGCCGCTGGTGCCGATCCAGGCCAACGGCTTCGACCTGATGGAGGCGCTGGCGCGGGCGCGCCGGATCGCGCCCCGGATCGGGCTGGTGACCCACGCCACCGACGTGCCCACCTTCGGCAGCTTCCAGCACAGTTTCGGACTGGACATCGAACACCGCCGCTTCGTGACCCGTGAAGACGCCCGCGACTGCATCGCCGACATGCGCGCCAACGGCATCGAGGTGATCGTCGGCACCGGCATGGCCATCGACCATGCCGAACAGGTGGGCCTGCCCGGCGTGCTGCTGTACTCGGCCGATTCGGTGCGCCAGGCGTTCGAACACGCGCTGGAACTCACCCAGACCCTGGCCCGGGTGGGCGCCCCCTCGCCGCGGCGTCGCCCGCCGGCCCGGCGCCGCGAGGCCGACCACGCGCTGCTCGGCGACAGCACCGCGATGCAGCAGGTCCGCGACCGTATCGCGCTGTACGCCCCGCACGACAGCACGGTGCTGGTCACCGGCGCGACCGGCACCGGCAAGGAGCTGGTGGCCCGGCAACTGCACGGCGCCAGTGGCCGGCGCGGGCGTTTTGTCGCGCTCAACTGCGGGGCCATCAGCGAATCGCTGCTGGAAGCCGAGCTGTTCGGCTACACCGAAGGTGCCTTCACCGGCGCACGACGCGGCGGCCGTGTCGGCCTGGTCGAGGCGTCCGATGGCGGCACCCTGTTCCTGGATGAAATCGGCGAATTGCCACTGCCGTTGCAGACGCGGCTGCTGCGGGTACTGGAGGAACGCGAAGTGCTGCGCGTGGGCGCCACCGAACCCACGCCGGTGGACGTGCGCGTGGTGGCGGCCACGTTGCAGACGCTGGAATCGCTGGTGGAGGCCCAGCGCTTCCGCCGTGACCTTTACTACCGCCTGGCTGCGCTGCGGATCGCGCTGCCGACCCTGCACGAACGCCGCGAGGACGTGCCGCTGCTGCTGAAACACTTCTTCAGCCTGCTGGGCGGCACGCCCTCGCCGCTCGCCGCCCCGGCGCTGCAGCGCCTGTGCGATTACCCGTGGCCGGGCAACGTGCGCGAGCTGCGCAACATGGTCGACCGGTTGCGCATCCACTGGCCGCACGGGCGCGGCGAACTGCCGTTGGCGCAGATGCAGGCCTGGCTGCCGGAGCTGGCGTCCTCGCCCGTCGCCGCGCGCGCCGTGACAGACGCAGCGCCGGACGGCCTGCCCCAGCGCGCGGCCACGCGCCCCGGCAACGACACGCTGCAGCAGCTGCTCGATGCCCACGGCGGCAACCGTGAGCAGGTCGCCCAGGCGCTGGGCGTGTCGCGTACCACGCTGTGGCGCTGGCTGCGCAGCACCGCCGGGTAAGAACGCGGCTTACGCCACCCCGCGCAGGTCCACGGTGGGCCGGTGCGCTGCCGAGCCATCCCAGTCCACCGCCAGCCCCGCTGCGGTGAACGCATCCACGATCCTGCGCCCGACCTGCTCCATGGCAGCGCTGGCACCCTCCGGCCCGGCCCAGAAACCCAGGCTTAGATCGCTGCTGCGCTTGGCGCGGTTGAGGTCCTGCCGGGTGTAGAAGCACAGGCCGAGCAGGCCGGCCTCCATGCCGCCGCGTTCGATGAACTGCTGGGCGGTGTCGGTGAAGCCATCCTCCTGGGTCAGGCCAACGTCCTGCGCGGTGACGATGCCCTGGTCTTCCAGACGGGCGAACACCGCGGTGATCCTGGCGTGGGCGGCGCGCCAGTCGTCGGCCCGCATCTTCTGCGGCGGCCGCGGCTCGGCCTTCACCGGGATGGGGTGGCCGGTCACCGCAGACAGCAGCGCCTGCACCTCCGGCACCATCGCGTTGACGACGATATGGTTGCCACCGCCGTCGTGCACCGCCGGGTTCGCACCGGCGTCGAGCAGCATCTGCACCGGGGCGCACTCCAGGGCGAATTCAGCGGCCAGGTACAACGCGGTCCGCCCGCCGCCACCGTGGTGTTCCAGCGGGCTTCCTGCATCGATGAGCAAACGCAGGACCTGCAGATGCTGAGCCGCCGGGGTGTCATGGGTGGCGCGCGCCGCACATTCCAGCGCAGTGAAGCCGTAGGCGTCTTCCGCGCTGACATCGGCGCCCGCCGCAAGGGCGGCCTGCACTGCCGCCACGTCGGCCGCCAGGGCGGCCGCGCACAGGTCGATGGCAGGCGAAGAAGTGGATGCGGTCGTCATGCAGCAGGTCCTTGCGTGGATGGATTCCTCCGCAAGTATGGAGGCGCCCGCATCGCGGGTGCTGCGCGCCCCCTGTTCACGCCATCGGCGAAGCGCCGCGTCCGGTCCACAGCGCATAACGCCCCGCGCCCAGCACGCACACCCACGCCAGGGCCACGCCCAGTGGCACCTCCGGCAGATACAGGAACCAGCTCAGCCAATCCAACGGTCCCAGGCCGGCCGGGATGCGCCCGATACCGTCGGTGACGGCCGCGACCGCGCAGATCATCATCAGCGCTGCGGCCGACAGGCGCGGCACCACACCGAGCACCAGGGTGGTGCCCAGCACCCATTCCACCATCGCCACTGCAGGGGCGCTGACCGCCGGCCACGGGATACCCGCCTCCACCAGTGTGGCCAGCATGCGATCCCTGCCGTCGTCGGTGAACAGCTTGTTCCATCCCGATACGGCGAACATGGTGCCCGAAGCGATGCGCGACAGCAGTAACAGCAGCGAGGGGGCGATACGGGATTCAGCAGGCAGGACAAAAGGAAACATGGCAGGGCGGTTCCAAGGCAGACATCGTTGTCCGCCCGATCCTAACCGGCGCCTTCCCACCCGGCGCGCCCCGTGCAGTTTGCGATGGACGCGCCCTTACGGGAACAGTAACCGTTTGCTCCACTGACCGTCGTGATCGACCTCATAGCACCAGCGCTCGTGCAGCCGGAACTGCGCGCCATACCAGAACTCGATCCGCTGCGGCACCACGCGCAGCCCGCTCCAGCCCTCCGGGCGAGGCACCTCGCGGTCGGCGAAGCTGGCCTCGGTGGTGGCCACGCGCGCGTCGAACTCCTCGCGCGATGCCAGTGTCTTTGACTGCAGCGACGCCCATGCGCCGATCTGGCTCATGCGCGGCCGCGAGGCGAAGTAGGCATCGGCTTCGGCATCGTCCACCTGCTCGACATGGCCTTCGATCCGCACCTGGATGCCCGCCTCGCGCAGGCTGCGCCACAGAAACAGCAGGGCGGCGCGCGGGTTG
The DNA here is from genome assembly GCF_003061285.1 of Stenotrophomonas sp. HMWF003. Lineage (NCBI taxonomy): Bacteria > Pseudomonadati > Pseudomonadota > Gammaproteobacteria > Lysobacterales > Lysobacteraceae > Stenotrophomonas > Stenotrophomonas sp. HMWF003. The sequence goes on from NZ_QAIW01000301.1 coordinate 11,889, forward strand.
CTGCGCAGTTCGCGGCCCTTGTGGCTGTCCAGATGCGTGTAGAACACGAACCCGCGCGCGTCGAAGGCCTTCAGCAGCACGGTGCGTGCCGACGGCTGGCCGCTGGTGTCGGCCGTGGCCACGGTCATCGCATTGGGTTCGATTTCCGCGCTGCGCTTGGCTTCCTCGAACAACGCGGCAAAGGTGGACAACGCTTCGGTATACAGATCGGTCATGGTTGGTTTCTTGCCATTCGATTTGGGTTTATTGTCACCGCATGCCTGCCAACGCGTACATGCCCCGCAACAAAGGATTTCCCGATGCACTGGTCGCCCAGGCACTGGACGATGCGCTGGCAGCAGGTTCGGGGGTACCAGTATTGGCGATCAGCGGGCTGCAGGGCAGCGGCAAATCGACGCTGGCCGCCCAGGTGGTGGCGTTGGCCGAACAGCGCGGGCTGCGCGCCGCCGCCCTGTCCATCGACGATTTCTACCTTACCCGCAGTGACCGCCAACGCCTGGCCCGCCAGGTGCATCCGCTGCTGCTCACCCGGGGCCCGCCGGGCACCCACGACCTGCCGCTGGCCCATGCCACCCTGGACGCCATCGCCGCACGCCAGCCGGTGGCCTTGCCACGGTTCGACAAGCTGGCCGACGAACGCGTGGCACGGGCCGATTGGCCACAGGTGCACGGCCCACTGGACCTGCTGGTGTTCGAAGGCTGGTTCCTGGGCACGCCTGCCCAGCCCGAAGCGGACCTGCAGCCGCCCTTGAACGCCCTGGAGCGCGACGCCGACGCCGACGGACGCTGGCGGCAGTGGTGCAACCAGGCGCTGGCCGCACACTACCCGGCGCTGTGGCAGCGCTGCGACCGCCTCTGGTTCCTGCAGCCGCCCACCTTCGCGGTGGTGCCGCGCTGGCGCTGGCAGCAGGAACAGAACCTGCAGGCCGCCCAACCCGAACGCAGCAGCATGAGCCGCGCCCAGCTGGAGCGCTTCGTGCAGTACTACGAACGGGTGAGCCGGCAGGCGCTGCGCACCCTGCCCGGCCTGGCCGACCGGATCATCGCGCTGGACGAGCAGCGTCAGGTGGTCACGGCACCTGCGTAAGCGGCACCGACGCCGTTCCCGGTCGAACCGACCGGGCGGCCATCGGTTGCCCTCATCCGACCACGAAGGTCACGCGCAGGTTGACCCGCCATTCGGTGATGTTGCCCTCCCCGTCGGTGACCACCTTGGTTTCGTTGATCCATGCGCCCTGGATGCCCTTGACCGTTTCGGACACCTTCTTCAGCCCGCTGCGCACCGCGTCTTCGACGCTGGTCTTGGAGGACGCATTGATCTCGATGATTTTGGCCACTGACATGGGCACGCTCCGGCTGCCTGCGGGACATTCCGCAGCCCCCACCATGGGGGCCGGCGCGTAAAGGCCACGGCACGGAAATGTTAGGATCGGGGGTAATGAACCCTGCTCCGAACCTGATCCTGATTGGCCCGATGGGCGCCGGCAAAACCTGCATCGGGCGCCGCCTGGCCGAGCGCTTCACGCTGGACTTCGTGGACGCCGACCAGGCCATCGTGGACGCCGCCGGGGCCAGCATCCCGGCGATCTTCGAGCACTCCGGCGAGGCCGGCTTCCGCCAGTACGAACGCCAGGCGCTGCAGACCCTGCTGCGCGGGCGCAACCAGCTGGTCTCCACCGGCGGCGGCGCCGTGCTGGACCCCGACAACCGCGCCATCATCGCCGAGCGCGGTTTCGTGGTGTACCTGCGGGTCAGCGTGGCCGGGCAGCTGGAGCGGCTGGCG
>NZ_QAIW01000302.1:0-625 GCF_003061285.1 Stenotrophomonas sp. HMWF003
GCCGGTGACCGCCCGCAGCCCATCGCCGACCAGTCGCCGCCGCCTTCGTATCCGCCTGCCGCGCTGCGTCGTGGCGATGCCGGCACGGTGGTGGTGCGCGTGGATGTGGATGCCACCGGCTATCCCTCCAACGTGACCATCATCGAACGCAGCGGTTCACGCGATCTTGATCGGGCCGCATCGGATGCCGTGCGCCGTTGGCGCTTCCAGCCGGCGCAGAGCAATGGCCAGCCGGTGCCGGGCAGCATCGAGGTGCCGTTCGACTTCAAGCCGCAGTAATGCGCGGCCGCCGAATCATCACGCAACGCTGATTCGGCAACGGCTCATCAAGCTGAACCTCGATGGCAATGCAGTCGCCGCGTTGACGGTGCGCTGACACATCCACAACCGGGTACGGGCAAGACTGCGGGTGTCAAAACGACATCAGGAGTTCGCCATGAGTGTTACCCATGCCCATGACATGCACGCTTCGCCGCAGCACCAGCGCGACGTGACCGATGAACCGGCCCGCCGCGGCACTTCGCCGTGGTTGTGGATGGCGCTGATCGTGGCGATGTTCGCCGCTGCGCTGGTCTGGTTGCGCTACGCCAACCCCAACGAAACCAGCACCGCACCGGTGGGCGAG
>NZ_QAIW01000302.1:635-1975 GCF_003061285.1 Stenotrophomonas sp. HMWF003
GCACCGGCCCCGACGACGCGCCAGGCTGCACCGGCCACCCACCAGCGCAAGCCGGCCGTCGCCGCGCGTAACCGCGAGGCGCGCCCGCTGGCCAGCAATGCCAAGCCGACCTATCCGCCGAGTGCACTGCGCAGTGGCGTGCAGGGCAGCGTGGTGGCCAGCCTGAGCGTGGACCCCAGTGGCCACGTGACCGATGCCAGCATCGTGCAGCGTACCGGTTCGCGTGACCGCGACCTGGACCGCGCCGTGCTGACCACCGTGCGCAACTGGCAGTTCGAGCCGGCCGTGAACAATGGTCGCGCCGTGGCCAGCGTGGTGCGCGTGCCGGTGGATTTCCGTACCGAGCGTTAATGCATTGATGCCGTGAGGCGGCAACGAAAAGGGAGGCCAATGGCCTCCCTTTTCTTATGGCAATGAACGGCTGCTCCGTAGTGCCGGGCTCTGCCCGGCAACCACGCACATCCCAACCCTTCAGGCGGTACGCAGCCCGAAACCCGCCCCGGTGGACAGGCCATCGAAATCCGGGAACGAGGTGGCGACGTTGGCGATGTCGTTCACCCGCACTTCGCCACTGCTGAGCTGGCCGGCAATGGCGAAGGCCATGGCGATGCGGTGGTCGCCGTGGCTTTCGATGGTGCCGCTGCCCAGCGTGCTGCCCCCGTGGATGGTGGCGCCGTCGTCGGTTTCGTCCACCTGCACGCCCAGGGTGCGCAGGCCGGTGGCCATGGCGGCCAGGCGATCGGATTCCTTAACCCGCAGTTCGGCGGCGCCGCGCACCACCGTGTTGCCCTGTGCCGCGGCGGCAGCCACGAACAGCGCGGGGAACTCGTCGATCATGTCCGGCACCAGCGCTTCGGGAATCTCCGCACCGTGCAGCGGAGCGTAACGCACCACCAGGTCAGCCACGGCTTCCCCGCCCTGCTCGGCATGGTTTTCTTCGGTGATGTCCGCGCCCATCAGGCGCAGCGCAGCCAGCAGGCCGGTGCGGCGCGGGTTGAGGCCGACCGCGCGCAGGCGCAGTTCGGAGCCGGGAATGATGCTGGCGGCCACCAGGAAGAATGCGGCGGACGAGAAATCGGCCGGCACCACGATGTCGGTGGCGCGCAGGCGCTGGCCGCCGCGCAGGCGGGCCTTGCCGGGCGAGAACTCGATGTCCACGCCGAACGCGCGCAGCATGCGCTCGCTGTAGTCGCGGGTGGGGTGCGGTTCGCTCACCGCGGTCTCGCCGTCGGCATACAGGCCGGCCAGCAGCACCGCCGATTTAACCTGCGCGCTGGCTACCGGCGAGGCGAAATCGATGCCCTTCAACACCTGCCCGCCATGCACGTGCAGCGGCGGGG
>NZ_QAIW01000028.1:0-7084 GCF_003061285.1 Stenotrophomonas sp. HMWF003
ATCGAGGACCACGGCGCGCAGGTGGACGTGCTGGGCTATGCGCCGCTGGCGCGGCTGGCCGGTTACACCACGGCGCTGCGCTCGCTGACCCAGGGGCGTGCGTCCAGCGACATGCGCTTCAACGGCTACGAGGAAGTGCAGGCCGCATGACACGCGGGTAGGCACCGACCGTTGGTCGGGGCATGAGGGGGCCGGGCAACCGGCCCCCTTTTTTTATGCGCTTTCATCCCGGCCTGGCACACAGCAGATCCCGCCGCGCCGGATCAGCCCCCGCCCACCGGGCTGAAGAACACCCATTCGGGATCCCCGTCATCCAGGTTGTCGATCTGCCCGCTGCGCTGGAACCCGGCCTGCAGCAGCACGGCCTGCATCGCCGTGTTGGACCGGTTGGTGGAGGTGAACAGCTTGGGGCACGCGCAGATCGACCGGAGGTGCTGGACCAGCTGGCGCGCCAGTCCCTGGCGACGATACCGGGGCCCGACCATCAGCATCTCGATGAATCCGCAGTTGAAGAACTGGTGATGCAGGACGCCGTAGGCCGCTGCGCGCCCGTCCACGCAGAGCACGTGGCACGTGCCGGCCTGCACCCATGCGCGGATCTGCGCGGCGCGTCCGGGGTCGTGACCGGCCACGCTGTCGAGGGCTACCAGGGCCTCTACGTGATGGGGGGCTGCAAGGGCGATGTCGATCACGCGGTACCTTCCTTCCGGGAGTGTCAGGTGCCGGCGGCACCTTGCCCATTCTGGCCTGCGCGGACGCCGCTGGGACCGGTCAGGCCTTCTGCATTTACACTATCGGGCTGGGCCACGCGTTTTCGCGCGGGTCCGTTTCCCGACTTCTGGAGCCTCCGATGACCCTTGCGCATTTCTACCCGATCGGCACCCCCGGCCAGCCCTGGGGCGACGCCGAGCGCGCGCAGTGGCGGGCCCGCCAGCAGCGCCAGCGCAGTTATCACGAGGACGTGGTGACCGCACTTGAGCGCCTGGGCGAGCGGTTCGACGTGGTCCAGTATGGCCAGCTCGACTATGCCCCGGACCACTACCCGCTGTTTGCGGTGGTGAGCCAGGCGTGGGACCCGGCGCTGCCGAGCGCGCTGGTTACCGGCGGCGTGCACGGCTATGAAACCAGTGGCGTGCATGGCGCGCTGCAGTTCCTGGACCAGCATGCTGAGGCTTACGCCGGGCGCATCAACCTGATCGTGGCCCCGTGCGTCAGCCCGTGGGGCTATGAGCGCATCCAGCGGTGGAACCCCGATGCGATCGACCCGAACCGCAGCTTCCGTGACGGTGGCCAGATCGAAGAGGCGGCCGCGCTGATGCGCTGGGTGGGCGCGCGTGCGGATGGCCTGCTGGTGCATCTGGACCTGCACGAAACCACCAACAGCGACCTGGAAGAATTCGATCCGGCCCGCTGCGCGCGCGACGGCAAGGAACTGGTGCCGGACATCATTCCCGATGGCTTCTACGTGATCGGCAACAGCGAAGACCCGCAGCCGGCGTTCCAGCAGGCGCTGGTAGCGGCGGTGGAGAAGGTCACGCATATCGCACCGGCCGATGCCAAGGGCGAGCTGATCGGCATGCCGTTGCAGTCCAACGGGGTGGTGTGGGGCGAATCCCGCTCGATCGGTGCCTGCGCCGGCTTCACCAACGCCCGCTATGCCACCACCACCGAGGTGTATCCGGACAGCCCGCGTACCAACCCGCAGGAATGCAACGATGCACAGGTGGCGGCCGTGTGCGCCGGCCTGGACTTCGCGCTGGCCCAGCCCTGATCAGCACCGTCATGTCGTCGCCGGGCACTCCCAACCCCGCTGCCGCCGATGATGGCGATGCCCTGCATTTCTGCAGCACCTGCGCGTTTTCCGATGCGTGCATGTCGCAGGGCTACGACAAGAGCGCGCTGGCCGAGCTGCATGTGCTGGTGGACCACGTGGGCCCGTTCCGCGCGGGCGAGCACATCTTCCGCGCGGGCGATGCGTTCGATTCGATCGCCGCGGTGCGTGGCGGGATGGTCAAGACCTACCTCAACGACAGCCAGGGCAACGAGCAGGTGCTGGGCTTCAGCCTGCCGGGTGAGGTGATCGGGCTCAACGCCATCCATGGTGCGCGTTACCCCTGCAACGCCGTTGCGCTGGACACGGTGTACCTGTGCCGGTTCTCGTTCCCGCGCATGAGCCTGCTGGCCACGCGCATGCCGGGCCTGCAGGCCAAGCTGTTCAGTCTGCTCAGTGCCGAGATCGGCAAGGTGGCGTTGATGGCGGCCAACCATCGCACCGAGGCGCGCATGGCCGCGTTCCTGCTGGACCTGTCCGAGCGGTATGCGCGGCGCGGCTTCTCGCCGCTGCGTTTCAACCTGAGCATGAGCCGGGTGGAGATCGCCAACTACCTGCGCATGGCGCCGGAAACCGCCAGCCGCGTGCTGCGCCGTCTCAGCGATGACGGCGTGATTGCGGTCAACCAGCGCGAAATGCAGGTGCTGCAGCCGGCGCGGCTGGCGGCGCTGGCCGCGGCCACCGAAGCCCCCGACGCGGCTGGCTGACGGCGCGGTCGTGCCGCTGCAGCGGACAGTGCTGCAGCGATGGGGTGCTCAGTACAGTTCGCGGTGCAGGCGCCCGGCAGCCTGCAAGGTATCCCATGTGCTGCTTTCACCCGCGTTGGTGGTCAGGATCGTGTTGAGCGCCTCCTGTACGGCCACGCCCAGGTGTTGCTTGTTGCCGCACAGGTAGACATGCGCACCGCGTTGCAGGAGGTCGGCGACCGCGTCGGCCTGGTCGGCCAGCGCGTGCTGCACGTAATACTTGGCCACGCCGTCGCGCGAGAAGGCCGTGTGCAGTCCCTGCAGGCGACCGTCGGCGCGCCACGCCTCCAGGTGCTGCTGGTAGAGGAAGTCGTGGTCGCGATGCTTCTCGCCGAACACCATGTGCACCTCGCGCTGCTGACCGGCGGCGTCCAGCTCGTGCAACAGCCCCATCAACGGCGCGATACCGGTTCCGGTGCCGACCAGCAGCAGTGGGGCGGCCGGGTCGCGGGGCAGGTGGAAACCCGGGTTGGCGCGGCAGTAGACGCGGGCGCTACCGTCGCCGTCCAGCAGCCAGCCGGTGGCGGTGCCGCGACGCTCGCGACCGCTACGGGTGTAGCGCACCTCGCGCACGCACAGGGCGGCCTGCGCGCTGCCGGCGGCCGACGCGATCGAATACGCGCGCGGCAGGCAAGGCGACAGCAGCTCCGCCAACCGCGCCAGTGGCACGCGGTCAGGGCTGTTGTGGTCGTTCAGTACATCCAGCAGGTCGGCGCCGTGCAGGTAGGCCTCCAGTGCCGGGCGCTGGCTGCTGCGCAGCAGGTCCTTCAGTGCGTCGCTGCCGCCCAGGCGTGCCAGCTCGCGCAGCACGGTCCTGCCCAGCAGTCGCAGCTCCTTGTTGCGCAGCAGGTCGACCGCTTCGTCCTGGCCATACCAGCGCGCCAGTGCCTGCAGCAGGGCCGGATCGTTCGGGGCCACCACGTGCAGGGTATCGCCCGCGCGGTAGGCGATGCCGCTGCCGCGCAGGTCCAGTTCCAGGTGCCATGCCGCGGGGTCGCGTGTGTTGAGGCGACGACGCGTGGTGATCGGCGCGGCGAACGCATTGTCCTCGGCATACGCAGTCACCTGCAGGCGAAGGTCGCGGCCTGCCGCTTCGTTGCCGTCCAGCACGTCGCCCAGCACCGGCGCCCATTGGTCGAAGAAGTGCTCGTAGCCTGCATCGGCGTCGACCCGGTGCATGATCGGCCGTGCCTGGCGCTCACCCAGCAGGGTATCGAGGGTCTTGCTGAAGCCGCAGAAGCGCGGGTAGCCGGTATCCCCCAGCCCGAACACGGCGTAGCGCAGGCCGGGCAGGGCAGGGGCCTGTCGCAGCGCCTCGGCGAAACGCTCGCCGTTGGCCGGTGGCTCACCGTCGCCGAAGGAACTGGACAGCGCCAGCAGCACGTCGCCCGCACCAAGCGAGGCGACGTCGATGTCGTTGAAGGGCAGCACCTGCGGGGCGTGCCGCTGCAGGGCCGGGAACGCGCCCAGGCGGTGGGCCAGGGCGCGTGCGTTGCCGGATTCGGAGCCATATCCGACCAGCACGCGTTGGATCGGGGAGGCAGCGTCCATCAGGCGGCAGCGTAGAAGTCGTCGAACTTTTCCTTGCTGAACTCCACTGCGTCGAAGTTGCTCATCAGGTCGTTCACCACACGGCGAATGCTGATGTAAGCGGTGATATTGCCCTCGGCGTCGAACAGTGGCTGCACCGTGGTGTCCACCACGTACAGGGCGCCGCCCTTGCCCAGGTTGGGGACAATGCCGGTCCAGCTCTTGCCGGCCTTGATGGTGTCCCACATGTCCTTGTACACGGCCTTGGGCACGTCGGGGTGGCGCACGATGCTGTGCGGCTGGCCGATCAGTTCGTCGCGGGTGAAGCCGGTGAGCGTGCAGAACAGGTCGTTGGCATAGGTGATGTTGCCCTGCAGGTCGGTGGTGGAAATCACCATGACGTTCTGCAGGGCATTCAACAGCTGGGTGTTGTCGGGGGTGTAGCGCATGGCCGGATCCTTGTGGAGGGGTGGTTGCGTGTCCCGTACAGGATCGGCGCGCCGGCCGGGGGCGACCATGACAAAGATCAAGCGGGCCGGCGCCGTGGCTGCGACACAACGTCGCAGCGCAAACGCCGACGGCGCGGGAATCGCTTCCCGCGCCGTCTGTTCTACCGGTTGCCGGTGCGTTACAGGATGTCGCCGTACGCGCAGCCCACGGTGACCCAACCCGGCGAATAGCTCAGGTCCACCAGCACGCGCGCGTTGCGGTTGCCGCTGAGCGCCTTGCGGTAGTCCATGCCCTTCCAGCCGTAGGTTTCTTCCATCGCGGCCTGGTCCGGACGCGGGGTCATGCCGCCGATGCGGTCCACGATGGCCTTGCCGCGGGCCAGCTCCTGCCCCAGCGTGACCTTGAAGGCCAGCAGCATCTCGGTGGTGCTGGACAGGTGCACCAGGTCGGACGTTTCGCCCCAGGCGGTGATCGGCGCGTCACTCTTCCACAGGCTCAGCGCGGCGTCGCCCGACGCGGCCGAACCGGCATGGGCGAAGTCGGTGATTTCCTCGGCGTTGATGCTGTCGGTGAAGGCGGCCACCTGGTCGGCGGTCAGTTTGCATTCCAGCAGGCGCGACAGCGTGGCGGCGGTGCTGTCCTGGGCCATGGCGGCCGCGGGTGCGAGCAGGCCGAGCAGGGCGCACAGGGTGGTGGTCTTGATGGACATCGGGTGGTATCTCTTCGTGCTGATGGTGGGATGCCGCGCGCACGTTCCGTGTGAGCACGTCGCGGCGGCGCAGGGATTCTGCACGATTCCCGGTGTCTATCGATAGCGCTGTAGTGCCGTGATGTGAAGGTGAGGTGGAGATCACATTTTCGATGTGTAGTAACATGCATCGCTTGATCATTGTCTCGGGCCGTTGCCCGTCTCTCGGTCACCCTTCCTGCAGCGCCGTGGAATTCCACGCGGCCGTCCGGGAACGCCTGTTGCCACCCCTTCTTCGCGCCTTGTGCCGCGTTCCTTCGAAGGCGGTTCCTTCCTGTGCCGTGCGCGGGACCTCGGGCGTGGTGGTGGCCATGCTTCCAGGAGAAAGCAGAATGCAGGACCTGCATGCCGCACACGCCCATTTCGGGTGGTTCAAACGCCGTCGCCACGTCCAGGTGGATGAAGTGACCGTTGTTGATCGCCCGATGCTCAAGAAGGTCGTGGGTGCCGCCGCCCTTGGCAATGCGATGGAATGGTTCGATTTCGGTGTGTATGGCTACATCGCGGTCACCCTGGGGCAGGTGTTCTTTCCCGCCAGCAATCCGACCGCACAGCTGATCGCCACCTTCGCCACGTTCACCGTTGCCTTCCTGGTGCGGCCGCTGGGCGGCCTGGTATTCGGGCCGCTGGGCGACAAGTACGGCCGCCAGAAAGTGCTGGCCTTCACCATGATCCTGATGGCGCTGGGCACCTTCAGCATCGGCCTGATTCCGTCCTACGACCGCATCGGGTTGTGGGCGCCGGCGTTGCTGCTGCTCGCGCGGCTGGTGCAGGGCTTCTCCACCGGCGGCGAGTACGGCGGGGCGGCGACTTTCATCGCCGAGTACTCCACCGACCGCAACCGCGGGCTGATGGGCAGCTGGCTGGAGTTCGGCACGCTGGGCGGCTACATCGCCGGCGCGGGTACCGTGACGGCGCTGCACATGGCCTTGAGCAGCGCGCAGATGCTGGACTGGGGCTGGCGCATTCCGTTCCTGGTGGCCGGTCCGCTGGGTCTGCTGGGTCTGTACATGCGCATGAAGCTCGAAGAGACCCCGGCGTTCCGTGCCTACGCCGAAGAGGCCGACAAGCGCGACAACGAGCGCCCCGGGCTGGGTGCGCTGTTCCGCGTGCATTGGCCGCAGCTGCTCAAGTGCGTGGGCCTGGTGCTGGTGTTCAACGTCACCGACTACATGCTGCTCACCTACATGCCCAGCTATCTCAGCGTCACCATGGGCTACGCGGAGAGCAAGGGCCTGCTGCTGATCATCATCGTGATGTTGGTGATGATGCCGCTCAATGTGGTGGGCGGCCTTTTCAGTGACAAGCTCGGCCGCCGGCCGATGATCATCGGCGCGTGCATTGCGTTGTTCGCGCTGGCCATCCCGTGCCTGAAGCTGATCGGTACCGGTAACGACTGGCTGATCTTCCTCGGCCTGATGCTGCTGGGCCTTGCTTTGGTGTGCTTCACCAGCTCGATGCCCTCCACGCTGCCGGCGTTGTTCTACACCCCGGTGCGTTACAGCGCGCTGTCGATCGCGTTCAATGTCTCGGTGTCGCTGTTCGGGGGCACCACACCGCTGGTCACCGCCTGGCTGGTCGAGCGCACCGGCGACCCGCTGGTGCCGGCGTACTACCTGATGGGCGCAGCCGTCATCGGCATCATCACCATGCTGTTCGTCAACGAAACCGCGCGCCTGCCGTTGCGTGGTTCGCCGCCGGCGGTGGCCAGCGAAGCCGAAGCGAGGGCCCTGCTGCGCAGTGATGCCCCGATGACCGTGGACAACGCGCAGCCGACGT
>NZ_QAIW01000303.1:0-906 GCF_003061285.1 Stenotrophomonas sp. HMWF003
GCGTTGCGCGACGACGCCACACCGGCCAGCAGTTGCCAACCCGACCCCGACAGTTGCCCGCCCTGGATGCCCTCGCAAGCAGATATCCGCGAGGTCATGTCCGACTACTTCTGCGAACTGATCGATAGCGATGCGCTCGCATCGCCATCGGCCGGGCGGGTAGTGGTCGAGCCATCGCGCATGGCGTGCGCGGCATTGCATCCCGAGGTCGGCGCCAATTTCGTCTGCGGCGGCGAGGTCCGCGTCGTCCATCCCGACGGTACGCAGCGCTACCACGGCGTCAGCCCCACCCTGCACCACGATGCCGACAACCGGATCGCGATCTACCTCGGCGACGATGACGCCGGCAACGAACGCTGGCACGTGCCTGTATCACGCAGCGGCTCGCGTTATTGCGCCGCGCCGGCAGCCCCTTGATCCCAGCGCTGCACTGCGGCCACCGCACGATTCTGTACGGCGGGCAACAGCGCGCGCACCGCGCGATCCCGGGCGTGACTGCAGGCACATCCGCGGCGGTTCAGCGCATGCAAGAGTGAATTGCACGCCGCCTTCCACGCCTGTGCAGGGTGCCGGTGGACGTCGCATTCCGCAGGACCGCGCCAGTGGCGCAGGTGCTGCCCACGTTGCTGCGCAAAGGACTTCGATGCATACGATCACCGCCCGACGGACCGCAGCTTCCTCCCACTCCACCGTGCGCGGCCTGCGCCGGTGGCTGGGCCTGTCACTCCTGTGCGTTGCCGCCAGCGCCAGCGCCGCCGACGACCTGCAGACACGCATCGCGCAGGCGATGCAGGGCACCGCCACCCCGGCCATGGGCGTGCTGGTGATCCGCGACGGCAAGGTCACCGAACAGGCGGTCAGCGGCGTGCGTCGCAACGATGCCCGCACCGCCGCAACCCACAGCGA
>NZ_QAIW01000303.1:947-1409 GCF_003061285.1 Stenotrophomonas sp. HMWF003
CGCGCGGCTGGTCGAACAGGGCGTGCTGACGTGGGATGCACCGTTGTCGGCGATGCTGCCCGACCTGGCCGCGCAGATGCAGCCGGCCTACCGCGACGTCACGCTGGTGCAGCTGTTGTCGCACCGCGCCGGCCTGCCGGAGAACCTCACCGATGGCGCCGCACTGGATGCCTTCTTCACCGACGCCCGCGCCCTGCCGGTGCAACGCGAGGCCTACATCAAGGCGGCGCTGTCCGAAGCACCGGTGCATCCGCCGGGCACCGAATTTGCCTACAGCAACAGCGGTTTCCTGGTCGCGGCGGTGATCGCCGAGCGCGCCACCGGCACGGACGTGGAGACGCTGATCCGGCGCGAGGTCTTCCAGCCGCTGGGCATGACCGGGGCCGGGTTCGGCGCACCGCCGGCCGGGCAACTGCTGGGCCATCGTGCCGGCAAGCCCGTCACCGCGGCACCGCAGAAGGC
>NZ_QAIW01000303.1:1419-3312 GCF_003061285.1 Stenotrophomonas sp. HMWF003
ACATGCGTCTGCAGGACCTGGCGCTGTTTGCCATCGACCAACTGGCCGGCAGCCGCGGCCAGGGCACGCTGCTGACGCCGGCGTCGTATGCGCTGATGCAGACCGCACAGCCGGGCAGTCCGTCCGGACTGGATTGGGGCGTGCAGCCGTCCATCGCGGGCCGCCAGGGACCGGTACTGGTACACGGCGGCTCGGATGGCAACTGGCTGGCCTGGGTGGTGCTGTTCCCCGCGCAGAACAGCGGCGTGATCGCCATCGCCAACGCCGCCGAGGACATGGGCGCCGACAAGGCCAGCATGGGCCTGCTCGGTGGCCTGTTCGCCGAACTGGCGCCGGCCGCCAGCCCGGCCGCGAAGTAGTCCCCGCACGACGCCCTGTATGCACAGGGCGTCGTTGCCGGTAGCGACGCAGGCCGTCACGGCAGGTGCCGGATTGCCTAGAATGCGCGTCCGATTCCCTGCAAGGACGCTGTCCCCCCATGGCGCATTTCCCCCACGACGCGTTGGCCCTTCGCCGCAGCGCGCGCGACGCCCTGCACCAGCAACGCTTCGATGAGGTCGACCGGCTGCTCGGCGAAGCGGAACAGCACTGGCTCGACGGTGGCACCGCACGCTTTGGATACGGGTGGCTGCTGGCTACCCTGCTGGATCCCGCGCAGGACCTGCCCGCCCGCCTTGAACAGGCGCGCCAGTGGTGTGCGCAACAGCCGCACAGCCCGCACCCGTGGGCCCTGCTGGGTGCACTGTGGGATCGCGTCTCCGGGCGCATCCGTTCCAGCGAAACCATCGAAACCATCCGCCAGGTGCAATGGGACGCGGCCGGCCTGGCCCGCGACCACGCGATGGCTGCCTGGCTGCACACCATTGCACGGCATCCGCGCCCGGCATTCGTGCTGGGTCGCATGCTGCGCATGTCCTGCTACCTGGGCGAGCCGCGCTGGCTGCAGCAGCTGCAGCGCGGCGGACGCGCCGATCTGTATACCGCGCAGCAGCAACAGGATCCGGACGGATTCGCGGCGGCCGTCGCCGTGCTGGCACCGTATGGCCGTCCATTGGAGGCCCTGCCCGTCCTGCCTCCCCTGCTGGCCGGGCGCAGCGAACACACGTTCGAGTACGCCGCCGACTACTGGCTGCAGCAGGCGCTGGCCATCCGTGCCAACGACACCGACGCGCTGGAAACCTACCTGTACTACCTGTACCCGCGCTGGGGCGGCAGCCATGCGGTGATGCAGGACTTCATCGATGGCCCCGAGGCCTCGCGGTTGATGCTGCCGCAGCGCAACCGCCTGCGCGTGATCAAGGAACGCGACTGGCTCTATTTCCACCCCGACGCCGAGGATGCCGAGGACGTGGCCCAGCACGACCAGGCCTACGCTGCGCTGCTCGACCTGCACCTGGATGCATCGACGCGGGCCCAGGTGCTGTGCTGGTGGGCGATGCTGGACTACCACCTGGGCCGCGACGAACCGCAGGAAAACGAGGTGCACTGGGACCCGGCGCGGATGGCGCACGCGCGGGACTGCCTGGCCGAAGCGTTCGCGCTGGACCCCGCCTGCGTGGTCGATGAAGGCTTGACCGTGCTGGAAGCCTGCGCCCTGTTTGCACATGTCGACGGTGCCGACAGGCTGTTTTCGCAGGTACTGGCCAGTGTCGAAGACTGGACCGACAGCGCGCATGCGCTGGCGTGGCTGGCGGCCGGCCGCCAATCCGGCCTGTTCGGCTTCAGCGTCGACGCCGCGCTGGCCACCCGACACCTGCGCGGCGCGCTGGCCATGGCCCGGGAAGACGAGGTCGACCTGTCCACCGTGGCGGCCAACCTGTTCTGCGCAGTGTCCGCCCCGGCCGGTCTGCAGATGCTGCTGGAGCTCGGCGCGGCGGGTGATCCGCGCTCGAT